>JAEERN010000109.1 GCA_016285815.1 Clostridiales bacterium | reverse complement strand
TCATGAGCGAGGCCGCGGCCGGAACGGACACGCGCTTCGGCCGCGCCGCGGATTTCCGGCGCGAGATCGAAGAGATCTGCGGCGCGCCGCCGATCTGCGGCATCGCCGGGGCGGAGCCCATCGGCCCGAAAAAGCTGCTGGACGCGCTGGTCGTCGAGCCGGCGACGGGCAACACGCTGGCCAAGCTGGCCGCCGGCATCGCCGACGGGCCGGTGACGCTGGCGGCGAAGTCGCACCTGAGGAACGGGCGGCCGCTGATCCTGGCGGTCTCGACCAACGACGCGCTGGGGGCCAACGCGGCGTCCATCGGCCGCCTGGCGGCGCGGAAAAACGTGTTTTTCGTGCCGCTGGGGCAGGACGATCCGGCGGGAAAGCCCTGCTCCGCGGTGGCCGATTTTTCCCTGACCGGGCCGGCGGTGCTGGCCGCGCTGGAGGGACGCCAGCTCCAGCCCGCGCTGTTCGGTGCGGCGGATCGCTGAAAAAAACGGAATAAGGGCCCCGGCGAAGGGAAACACTAAGGCGAATCCATGGAAGAGGGGTCCTGAATGATGAAGCACAGACGAATCGGCTCCGTCCTGCGCCGGGCCGCGCTGGCCGCGCTGTGCGCGGCGCTGGTGCTGGCCGCGGCGCCGGCCGGGAGCGAGGCCAGCTATCGGCGCGGCGATACCGGCGGCATGGTGGAGAAGATCCAGCAGAAGCTGAAGACCTGGGGCTATTACGGCGGCGCGGTGGACGGGGTCTTCGGGCCGGAGACGGACAAGGCCGTGCGCTGGTTCCAGCGGAAGAACGGCCTGGCCGAGGACGGGATCGCGGGGGCGAAGACGCTGGCCGCCATGGGTCTGAGCGACTCCGCCGCCTCGGGCTCGGCGGGGTATTCCGCCGAGATCGCGCTGCTGGCCCGGATCATCGCCGCGGAGGGCCGCGGCGAGAGCTATCTGGGACAGGTGGCCATCGGCGCCGTCGTCATGAACCGGGTGGCGCACCCGTCGTTCCCGAACTCCGTGTCGGGCGTCGTGTATCAGTCCGGCGCGTTCGAGGCGGTGTCCAACGGCCAGTTCTGGTCCACGCCGGTGCCGTCCGGATGTACCCGCGCCGCCGTGGAGGCCTACAACGGCTATGATCCCACCTACGGCTGTCTGTACTATTACAACCCGGCCAAGACCAGCAACGCGTGGATGCGGTCCCGGCCGGTGAGCACCGTCATCGGCGCGCACTATTTCTGCCGGTGAGCGAGGCGGATCCCGGTCCGGACCGGAAACAGAGGAGAAAAGCGGCGCGGGCCGCTTTTCTCTTGCCTTTTTCGGGCGGCGGTGCTATACTATAAAAGTTGGAAGAAATCGCACCGTCACGGAGGGAACGAGATGACACCGATCATGCTGACCGCGACGCTGGGCCAATCGCTGGACCAGACCTTCGCCGCATTCGACTATGGCGTTTTTGCCTTTTTCGGCTCGATCCAGAACGGGTTTCTGACCGTTCTGGCCAAGATCTTCACATCGCTGGGCGACGAGGCCTTCGTCATCCCCATGGCGCTTCTGGGGGTCCTGCTGTGCTGCTTCCGGCGCACCCGGAAGCTCGGCCTCTCCGTCGTGTTCGCGGTGGCCATCGGGACCGTCGTGACCAATCTGGCCGTCAAGCCGCTGGCGCTGAGGATCCGCCCGTACAACACGCTGCAGGCGGATCCCGACTATTGGCGCTGGTACGTGGGCGCGGGGATGCTGTCCGAATCGGACTATTCCTTCCCGTCGGGCCACGTGACCGCGGCCTTTGAGATCGGAACGGCGGTGTTCCTCTGCCTGATGAAAAAGGGCCGCCGCGGCGTTGCCTGGATCTTCCCGGTGCTGGGCGTGCTGGTGGCCGCCTCGCGGGTCTATCTCATGGTCCACTACGCCACGGACGTGCTGGCCGGGTTCCTGGTGGGCTCGCTGGCGGGGGCCTGCGGCTATGTGCTGGCCGACCTGGCGGTGGGGTTCCTGGAAAAACGCGGACTGGACGACCGGATCGACGCGGAGCGGCTGTTCAAAAAGAAGCTCCCGTCCGCTCTCGGCGTCGGACTCGTGCTGGCGGCGGTGGTCGCGTTCTGGGGCGTTTCCTTCGGCATGCTGCTGACCGAGGGCGGCGAAGAGGCCCTGCGCTGCGCCTATCACGGGGAGTATCACTGCCAGAACGAGGCGCGGGTGGGGGACAAATACCCGCCCATCGACGGGAAGTACTACTGCAAGATCCACTGGAAGGAGCTTTCCGAGGGAACGGCTCCGCTTCCGAAGGATTGAACGCGGCGGGAACGGGACGAGAGCGCCCGGTCTGCGGGGACGCCGGCTTCGGGCCGCGCCCCGCGGCCGGGCGTTTGATGAAAAAAGAAATTTGGAAAGGGGCGGCGGGATGAGTCGTCTTACCATGAACGAACAGGGGTGGATCGTCCTTTCGGACGGACGGGAGCGGATCCGCCTTTCGCCTGTCGGGATCCTGGTCCGGCAGGGGATCGCCTATGCGCCCGAGGGCGCGGAGCAGAGGGGCGGCCGCGCGGCGGTTCGCTATCCCTGCGGGGTCTGCGAGCTGGCGCTGGAGGAAAAGGACGGGTACTGGCGGATCGAGCTGCTCTCGGTCCCGGCGGGGACGGACGGCTTTCTGTTCGGCCCGTACCGGACCGGCGCGCGCGAGTTCGGCGAGGTCCTCGGCGCGGGGTGGTACGGGGACGGCTCGGCGGTCTGTCTCCAGTCTCTGATGCCCAAGGTGGAGGAGGGGAACGGCCTGTCCATCCGGGAGGACCGGACGGGACTGGGACTGCGGCCGTCCGACGCGGCTGCCGAGCGGCAGGGGGACGGCGGGATCCTGCAGTGCTTCGTCCGGGACCGGTCCGCGGACGCCGTCGGGACCAACGCCTTCGAACTGAAGGGCCCCGACGGGCTGGACGCTCACATCGAGATGCCGGTCCGGGCGGAGCTCGGACCGGACGCGCGGCCGGAGGGGGCCGCCGCGGCCCTGCTCTGCGCGGACAGCGCGGACGAGCTTTTGGACCGCATCGGCCGGATGGAGCTGGCCGAGGGCCTTCCGCATCCCACGTATCTCGGGCAGTACGCCAAGACCGACAAGCGCGTGTCCTCGTATTATCTGATCCTGGACCGGCCCATGACCAACGAGGAGAGGATCGCCGCGGCGGAGCGGGCCGGGGTCAGCTGCGTCTATTTCGACGACGTGATCGACCGGTGGGGCCATTTCACGGTGGACCGCCGGAACTTCCCGGGCGGCGAGGCGGAGGTCGCCGCTCTGGCGGAGCGGGCCCGCAGGAGCGGGATCCTGATCGGAGCGCACTCGCTTTCGAACTTCATCCGCCCCAACGACCCCTACGTCTCGCCCGTGCCCCACGAGCGCCTGCTGGTGATGGACGTCGCGGCGCTGGCCGCGGACCTCGGCCCGGACGACGCCGAGATCCGGCTTTCCCGGAACACGAACTATGAAAAGCGCACGACGCTGAACGTCTTCCGCATCGGGGACGAGCTGATCACCTATGAGGCGTTCGACGCCAAAACGGCGACGCTGTCCGGCTGCGTCCGCGGCGCCTTCGGCACGGTCCCCGCGCCCCACGCGCGCGGCGAGGCGGTCCGGCGGCTGGTGGACCACGGGTACGGCGTGGTCTTCCCCGATATCGTCCTGCAGGACGAGATGGCGGACGCCCTGGGGCGGCTGATCCGGGACTGCGGGATCCGCCGGATGAGCTTCGACGGGCTGGAGGGCTGCTCCTTTACGGGCCACGGCACGTACGCGCGGTGCAAGTTCGTCAAGCGCGTGTTCGACGTCGTGGGCAGCGAGCTGCTCAGCGACGGCAGCAATACGTCCAACTATCTCTGGCACGCGTTCTCTTACTGCAACTGGGGCGAGCCGTGGTACGACCAGGCCCGGCGCGGCGGCCAGACGGCCCACCGCGAGTGCAATCAGGAGTTTTTCCGCCGCAATCTGATCCCGCGCATGACCGGCTGGTATCAGATCTGTGCGGCGGACGGCCGCTGGGAGGCGACGCCGCCGGAGAACATGGAGTTCATCCTGTCCCGGGCCGTGGCCTACGACGCGGGCTCGGCGCTGGTCTTCGTCGGCGATCACGGCCTGTTCGGGGAATACCTCGATCTGGTGCGCCGGTGGGGCCGCTTCCGCCGGGAGGCGGCGATCCCGGAGGAGCTGCGCCGGCGGATGCGGGACGAGTTTTCCAACTGGCATCTGGAAGAGACGGAGACCGGCTGGCGGCTGACGGAGCTTGCGGTCCGGTCCAACGATCTGATGTACTGCGACCGCGCCGTCCGCACCGAGGCGGGCCAGGTGGGCCGGGAGGCCGCCGAGGGGCCGGAGGCCGGGCTGATCCGCCACGCCCCCGTCGTCATCTGGGACCGGCAGTTCCCCGGCGTGACCGTGCCGGAGCCGCTCCGCTTCCGCATCCGGGTGGGAGAGCCGGGCTGCGGCCGCATGCGGGACCTTCGGATCTACGGTCAGCTGAGCTTCCGCTTCACGGCCGAGGGCGGGGACCTTCTGGTCTACGAGGGCGGCAGAGAGCTGAAGCACTACGACGGGAGCTTCCATCTGCTGGAGACCGTCGCCGGCGAGGGCGAGCCCGTGGACGAAGAGCGGTGCCGCCAGCTGATCTGGGGACAGTTCGAGTTCGACACGGACGACGACCGGCACGCGCGGTATATCCTGACGGAGGCCCGCGTCAAGGCCGTCCACGAGCTGAAGCCCCGGGCGGAAAACGCCTGAACGGGGGCGCGCACGCAAAACAGAATAAAAAGGCCGCGGACGTCCGTCGTCCGCGGCCTTTCCCGTGCCGTCCCGGAAAGGGGGGCTTTTTCAGTTGCTCGGCAGCATGCTGTCCGCTTCCCGGGCGGCGTCCGGGTCGGCCGTGGCCGCGGCCTCTTCCTCGGGCGGGACGTCCGCGGCGGCGGAGTCGGCGTCGTCCGTGACCGCCGTGTCCCGCGCGGCGGTATAGTCCGAGGGGAGCAGACCGTGCATGAAGCCGTCCAGCCGGGCGGCGCAGACGTCGCCGCCCACCACCTTCCGGCCCAGCACCAGCAGCGTGGCGCAGACCTCTTCTTCGCCGCTGGGGTGACCGGTGACGCGGAACGTGTACCGGGTCACCGTTTTGCCGCGGCAGTCGGACAGATCCATGTCCTGTGCCTTCTGGATCTCGTTATAGCGGGCGTAGACGTCGGAGAACTGCTCGGGGATGACGACCTCGGCGACCTCGGCGGGGACGGGATCCACGGTCCAGCCCAGCTCGGACAGCAGAGCCGCCGCTTTTTCCGACGAGTCCACGCGCGCCCGCTTCAGGACCCTGAGCAGTCCGGCCCGATCCGGCGCCCCGGCGGAGGTCTCGGCGGGAAGGGGCGCGTCTTCCCGGCCGGACGGCCCGCAGCCGCCGGAGACGACGAGGACGATGACGACGGCGGCCACCGCCAGACAGACCAGGATGGCCGCCAGCTTCTTTTTGTCCATTTTTGCTGAAACAACAAACATATTGGGTCTCCTCCCGGTGATCACTGTTCTCGCTACATCGTATTCCGGGAGAAGGGGCGATATGACAGGCCCTCAGAGAGGCTTTTTCCGCGGGCCGCCGGTCTCGGCCAGGATCTCCGCGCCGTCGAGGCGCAGACGGACGCGCCCGCCGCCGTCCAGCGCGCCG
>JAEERN010000108.1 GCA_016285815.1 Clostridiales bacterium | reverse complement strand
AGCTTTTCGCTTCAGGCCCTCTGCTGTGAATACGTCGCGCGGCACGCCGACCTGCTGGCCCCCCGGGCCGTCACGGACGTGCCCGAAGAGCTGGACCTGGCCGTGGCCCGGATCAAGCTGGCCGAGACCGGCGTCGCCATCGACGAGCTGACGCCCGAACAGCGGCGCTATCTGACCTCATGGTGACGGCGCCGCCGCGCCGCCGTGCGCTTCGCGGTCTGATCCTCTGTCTGGCCGTCTGTGCCGTCCTGGCCGCTCTGTGCGGGCTGACGATCCTCGCCCTGCGCGACGATCTCGGCACCACAGAGTACCGGCTGGCGTACGACGACCTGCCCGACGGGCTGGACGGGTTCCGCATCGCCCTCATCGCCGACCTGCACAGCGAGTATTTCGGCGACGGTCAGCGCGTCCTGCTGGACGCCGTGGACGAGGCGCGTCCGGACGTCGTCGTCCTCTGCGGGGACATCCTCGACAGCACCAGCCGGGACTTCGCCCCCATCGAGGCGCTGCTGGCCGGCCTGACGGGCCGGCGGGTCTTCGCCGTCAACGGCAATCATGAGAACGCCGTGACCTACGCCGAACGGCTGCGGCTCGAGGCGCTTTACCGGGAATACGGCGTCACCTTCCTGAAGGACGAGACCGTCGTCCTCGACGTCGGCGGCGCCTCCCTGACCCTGTCCGGCATGGACGATCCCGCCGTCTGGAACGGCGACGAGGTCGGCTTTCTGGCCGGACACCGGCCGGACGTCGCCCCCGACCCGGACGGCTTTTCGCTTTTGCTGTGCCACCGGGCCAACCTGTTCCCCGAGACGGGGACCTGGGGCTACGATCTGGTCCTGTCCGGCCACATCCACGGCGGCCAGGTGCGCCTGCCCCTGATCGGCGGGCTCATCTCCCCCACCCGCAGGCTGTTTCCCAAGTACGACGCGGGTGTCTTCCGCGAGAACGGCTCCGTCATGGTCGTCTCCCGGGGACTGGGCAACCAGTTCGACTGGCCGCGCGTGTTCAACCCGCCGGAGCTGGTGCTGGTCGAGCTGACCGGGGCCGACTCATGAGGACCGTCGGCTTCACCGGGCACCGCGCCGTTCCGCCCGAAGACCGGGACCGCCTCGTCCGGCGGCTGGCGCGGACGCTGGACGGCCTGATCGCCGTCGGCGCGCAGGACTTTTACGCGGGCGGCGCCGTGGGCTTCGACACCATGGCCGCGCTGGCCGTGCTGGACCGCCGCGCCGCGGGGGACGACGTCCGGCTGCACCTGCTGCTGCCCTTTCCGTCCCAGGACGTCCGCTGGAGCCGGACCGACCGGGAGATCTACCGCGGCATCCTGCGGCGCGCGGACTCGGCGGAATACGTCTGCGACCGCTATCTCCCCGGCGCCTATCACCTGAGAGACCGCCTCATCGTCGAGCGGTCCGAGCTTCTCGTCGCCTTTTGCCGGCGCACGTCCGGCGGCACGGCGTATACCGTGGCGCTGGCGGAAGAGCTGGGGCGCGAGATCGTCAACCTTGCGGATCCGGGCGCGGACGCGTCCGAAAAATAAACTGAAAAGAAAAGAGCTGACCTCACCGCCATGAAGTACAAAGTCCTGTTCAACCCCCTCTCCGGGAACAGCCGGGGAAAAGAAAACGCCGACAAGCTGGCCGCGCTGATGCCGGGCGACGAGCTGGAGTTCGTCGATCTCACCGCCGTCACCGACTACGGCGCATGGTTCGCCGCGCTGGGCGCGGACGAGGGCGTCATCCTCTGCGGCGGCGACGGGACCCTGAACCGCTTCGCCAACGACACCGAGAACGTGGACCTTCCCGAGAACCTGCTCTATTTCGGCACGGGCACCGGCAACGACTTCCTGCACGATCTGGGCCACGCCGCGGGCGACGCGCCCGTCCCCGTGGCCAGGTACCTCAAGGGTCTGCCCAAGGTCACCGTCAACGGCGTCACCCGCCGCTTCCTCAACGGCATCGGCTACGGCATCGACGGCTATTGCTGCGAGGTCGGCGACGAGCTGCGCAAGACGCCCGACAAGAAGATCAACTACACCTCCATCGCCATCAAGGGCCTGCTGTTCCACTTCAAGCCGGTCAACGCCCGCGTCACCGTGGACGGGACCCACGCCGGCTTCCACAAGGTCTGGCTGGCGCCCACCATGTTCGGCCGCTATTACGGCGGCGGCATGATGCCGACCCCCGCCCAGGACCGGAACGCAGTCCCGAAGCAGGTCTCGACCATGGTGCTGTACGGCTCGGGCAAGCTGCACACCCTGATGATCTTCCCCGGCATCTTCAAGGGCGCCCACGTCAAGCACGAGAAGAACGTCCGGATCCTGACCGGCCGCGAGGTCTGCGTGGAGTTCAACCGCCCCACCGCCCTGCAGATCGACGGCGAGACCGTCCTCGGCGTGACGAAGTACACCGTCAGCGTCGACTGACGCGCGCCCTGTTCCGACAAAAAAAGCCCCCGGAGCGATCCGGGGGCTTTTGGTTTTTTCGTCTCGGTTCAGCGCAGGAAGCCGTTGATGATCTGCTCCTCGGCCTCCTGTTCGGTGAGGCCCAGCGTCATCAGCTTGACGATCTGCTCGCCGGCGATCTTGCCGATGGCCGCCTCGTGGACCAGCGCCGCGTCCAGATCGTTGGCCTCCAGCCCGGGAACGGCAAGGATGCGCCCCTGATCCATGATGATCGAGTCGCACTCCGTGTGCCCGTGACAGGGCGCGTTGCCGACGATCTTCGCGTCGAACTTCTGATACGAGCGGTCCCGGGCCACCGAGCGGGAGACCACGTCCGCGCTGGCGCCCGCCCCGTTCAGCGAGACGACGTAGGTGCTGACGGCCCGCTGTTCGCCGTGGGTCATGAGCCTCTCGCGGACCACCAGACGGGCGCCCGCGGCCAGCTCGGCGGTGGTGGTGCGGACGGTGTCGTCCACGCCCTTGATCTGGACCATCTCCATCTCGACGCTGCTGCCCTCTTCCTGATAGACCTCGGTGCCGGGGTTCAGGATGCGCTTGCCGCTGCCGTCGCCGGAGCCGTAGTGCTTCTCGACGTATTTGACCCGGGCGTTCTTCCCGACGTAAAAGCGGTGGATCCCGTCGTGCTCCGAATCCTGCGCGCCGCAGTTGTCGATCCCGCAGCCCGCCACGATGACGACGTCGGCCCCCTCGCCGATGAAAAAGTCGTTGTAGACCAGCTCCATCAGGCCGCTCTGGGTCATCACCACCGGGATGTGGACGCTCTCGTTCTTCGTGCCCGGCCGGATGCGGATCTCCAGACCGCTGACGTCCGTTTTCGAAACGATCTCGATGTTGGCGGTGGACTGCCGTCCCGCCGACTGGCTGTTGGAGCGGATGTTATAGGCGCCCTCGGGCACCTTGTGAAGGTCCGCGACCTCCAAAAGCAGTCTCTTTTGGATCTCGTCCAGCTTCAGCACAGCTCCTCCGCTCCTTTCCCCGCGCCGCTCTTCCGGCAGCCCCTGACGGCCGAGGCCGTCCCGACCAGAGCCGGAAAGACCTCGTCCCGCGCGCCCCGGCGGTCCACGGCGCCGTCCTTGACGACGACGATCTCGTCGGCGATGTCCAGGATGCGCTCCTGGTGGGAGATGATCAGGATCGAGCCCTCCCGGCTCTCGCTCCGCATCTCCTGAAAGACCTCGATGAGGTTCTGAAAGCTCCAGAGGTCGATGCCGGCCTCTGGCTCGTCGAACACCGCCAGCGCGGGCCGCCGCGCCAGGACCGTGGCGATCTCGATGCGCTTGAGCTCGCCGCCGGAGAGGCTGGCGTTCACCTCGCGGTCGATATAATCCCGGGCGCACAGGCCGACGGCCGAGAGCCGGTCGCAGGCCTCCGCCGCGGACAGCGGCTTTCCTGAGGCGATCCGCAGCAGGTCCAGCACGCGGATCCCCTTGAACCGTACCGGCTGCTGAAAGGCAAAGCCGATCCCGAGCTTTGCCCGCTCGGTGACGCTCTTGTCCGTGATGTCCTCGCCGTTCCAGAAGATCCGCCCGGCGGTGGGCCGCTCGATCCCGGCGATGAGCCGGGCCAGCGTGGACTTCCCGCCGCCGTTGGGCCCCGTGATGACGACGAGCCTGCCGTCGGGAACGGTCAAATCCACTCCGCGGATGATCTCCTTGTCCTGTGCGTCCGCCCGCACCTGAAAGGACAGGTTTTTCAGTTCCAGCATGGCCCAAAGCCGCCTTTCTTTCGTTTCGTCCCCTCCGGACCGGCGGTCCGGAGCGCCGCGTCCGGGCCCGGTCCTGCCCGCGCGGGGCTTCTCTATTCTATCCGTTTTTTGCCGCAAAGTCAAGCCGCGCCCCGCCAGAGCCACAGCAGCGCCAGCGCGCCGGCCGCCTGAAGGACCGCCGCCGAAAGGTTCACCGCCCAAAAGGCCGCATGGCGCGTCTTGTGCCGGAACGCCCGCATGCCGATCAGGGCCCCCGCCGCGCCGCCGAACACGCCGGCCAGCAGCAGCGTCCGCTCGCGGATGCGCCGCGCGCCCCGGCGCGCCCGCGCCTTGTCGGCGCCGTAAAGCGCCAGCGCCAGCAGGCTCATGACGCCGAGCGCCGCCAGATACGCGATGCAGGCGGTCTTTTCCACGGGTCTCTCCCCTTTCCGCCGTCCGACCCCCGGACAAAGCAAAACAGGCGTCCCGCCCGGGATGCCTGTTTTCGTTTGGAAAAGCGGATGACGAGGCTCGAACTCGCTACCTCCACCTTGGCAAGGTGGCGCTCTACCGGATGAGCTACATCCGCGGATGCCTCCGGTCGGAATCGAACCAACGACACGCGGATTTTCAGTCCGCTGCTCTACCAACTGAGCTACAGAGGCGTATCGGATTGAAGAGGGGCCGGCGCGGAGAGCGTCGGCAGACGACCCGGATGGGGCTCGAACCCACGACCTCCAGCGTGACAGGCTGGCGTTCTAAACCAACTGAACTACCGGGCCGAATAGTGGGGACAACAGGACTTGAACCTGTGACTCCTTGCTTGTAAGGCAAGTGCTCTGCCAGCTGAGCTATGCCCCCGAAGGAGCCCGGTCGGCCGTCCCGCGCGCCGCTCACCGTGAGCGACGGAAGTTATTATACACAAAGCGATGCGGTTTGTCAAGCCCCGCGGGCCGGTTTTTTCGCAAAAAATTCTGCCCCGGCTCCGCGGCGCGCTGGGCCTTCAGGGACTTGAACCCGGGACCGACCGGTTATGAGCCGGTTGCTCTGACCAACTGAGCTAAAGGCCCGTCGATTCCGGTCCGCAAAGGGCGGGCCGGACAACAGTGCTATTATAGCGGATGCCCGGGCTTTTGTCAAGGGCCATTTTCGCCGCCTACCTCCCTCCCTCCGGCGCAGTCCCGCGGCCGGCGGACGGCCGGATCGGGCCGCCGCCGAGGGTCGCGGATCCGATGCGGTTTTTTCCCCGGAAGGTCTTGACATTCTTTTTGAACTGTGCTATATTCTCCTTGAGAGATGCCGCTGTTACATTCCCGAGCTTCGCGTGTTCGGCAATCACTGACAGGGCGTCTCTCGTTTTTTGTCTGCATCCAAGATGGGGCTCTTTCTCATCCGCGCCGGACCGCTTCTTCTTGCCCGGAGCGGACGGCGTGATCGGGGCCGGAAGATTTTGCGGGGTTGACGTCTGTCCCGGGTTGTGGTATATTTTCCGTGAAAGCCTAACCGGCTCGCGTTTCGGACGTCGAAGCCTTAAGCTCGTACAAAGGCAGAGTTTCGGCAGGCTTCTTTTTTGCCGCTTCACAGTCGGCCCGGAACAGGTGCATGGTTTTCGTCGACAGGGTCCTGCTGCGCCGGTACGCAAACGGGGCTTGTCATCACGGCAGCAGCGCGGCGTTTGGCCATGGCGGTCGTAAATCGAGGAAGGCATGCTCCGCCCCGCTGTCCCCCGCCCGCCGGAACTTCTCGCCGCGGCGGATGCCCTCGGCGATCTCGTCGCCGTAAAAAAGATCGGAGGCTTTGCCATGAACGCCGTCGTCACACCGTCTACGCTCCCTTCCTTCGCCTATCTCAACGACAAAAAGATCAACGGCAAACCAAAAGGGTTGGTGTTCGAGTTCATCGGGCTCGGCGGCATGCCCCGGTTCTCCGAGGACACGCCGCGCGGGATCTTTTTCGCGGAGCACGATATCCTTTTCTGCGTGCCGTATCTCGATCCATGGAACTGGATGAATCCGTTCGCGGTCAGGGAAACGGACGCGATCTTAGGCGCGATCGAGGAAAAATTCGGGGTCACAGATCTTCCGTTCGTCTCGTCCGGCGGCAGCATGGGCGGGCTCTCCTGCCTCGTCTACGCGTGCCGCGCCAGGCGGAAGCCCGTCGCCGTCGTTGCCAACTGCCCCGTGTGCGATCTGCCCTATCACTACACGGAACGCCCCGATCTGCCCCGTACCCTTTGCGCGGCGTTCGAAACGACAGACGCGGAAGAGCTGTCAGCGCGCATGAAAAAAAGCTCTCCGCTCCATCTTGCCCTTT
>JAEERN010000107.1 GCA_016285815.1 Clostridiales bacterium | reverse complement strand
CGCGGTCAGCGCCGCAAAGGGGTCGCGCAGGGCCGCCATGCCGGAGAGCTCCGCCGTGGTCCCGGCCACGAAGGGGAAGAAAAGCCCCGCGGCGAGACACCCGATCAGATTGCCCGCCGCGGCCATGGCCACGGCGGCGCGGGGACGCAGCGCGCCGGAGGCCACGCAGGCGGAGACCGCGTTGGGCGCGTCGGTCCCGCCGTTTTCCAGGATCACGCCGGCGGTCAGCGCGGCGGGCAGGAGAGAGGGCAAAAGTTTTCCGCCTCCGTTCTCTGTACAAATCAAGGGGAATGCTGTATAATATATATTACTGTCAGACAGGAATCTGAATCGGAAAGGATCGCTATGCTTCAATTCCTTCTCAACGTGCTCTTCGGCCTGATCATCGGGTCGCTGATGCTGGTCCCGGGCGTCAGCGGCGGGACCACCGCGCTGATCCTCGGCATCTACGACCGGGTGGTCTCCGCCGTCAGCTCCTTCCGCAGGAACGTCAAGGGCAATCTGCTCTTTCTGGGCGCGCTGGCGCTGGGCGGCGCCGTCGGCGTGCTGCTGCTGGCCTCGCCGCTGAAAAAGCTCATCGACCTGTGGTACGCGCCTATGTACTGTCTGTTCGTGGGCCTGACCACGGGAAGCATCCCCATGCTGGTCCGGAAGACCGGGGCTGCGGCCCGCTGGAACGGGCGGACCGCGCTGAAGCTGCTGTTCTGGCTGGCCGCGGGCGCGGCCGTGGTGGCCGCGGTCGAGCTGCTGCCCGAGGGGCTCATGACCCTGTCCGGCGGCGGCTTCCGGCGCTTTGCGCTGCTGCTGGTCCTGGGCGTGCTGTTTTCGGCGGGCTTCGTGCTGCCGGGGATCAGTCTGTCCTACCTGATGGTGGTCTTCGGCGTCTACGAGCCCATGCTGGACGCGCTGAAGGGGCTGGACGTCCTCTTCCTGCTGCCGCTGGCGCTGGGGCTGGCCGGGGGGACCATCCTGGTCACCAAGGGGCTGGAGTGGTGCATGAAGGAGCGGCCGCTGGCCATCTATACGGCCATCATCGGCTTCGTGCTGGGGTCGGACTTTTTCATCGTCAAAAATAACGTCCTGCCCAATCTGCCGTGGACGGCCGCGTGGTACGACGTTCCCGTCTGCGTGTTGATGTTCGCCGCGGGTTTCGCCGCCATCTGGCTCTACACCCGCCGGGGGGCGAAAAAAGAGGCGGGGGAGAGCTGAGTCTCCGCCCGGCCTCGAAAGAACGATCGAACGCGCGGGCAAAGCATCGGCTTTGCCCGCGCGTTTCCGTTTGAAGAGGGGTCTGCGCGTTCGCGGAGGGGGGGAGGACTTCCCGCGGAGAGCGGTCAGGAGAGCGAGATCTCGATGTCGCCCGTTCCGGTCACGATCTCGCACCGGCCGCCGGACGACGTGGACGGCACGCTCACATGGCCCGTGCCGCAGTCGGTCACGAAGAGCTTTCCGGTGAGCAGCGTTCCCGTGACGTCTCCCGTGGACGTCCGGAGCGAGAGCGCGGCGGCGTCGCAGTTCCTGAGCAGGATGTCCCCGGTGCGCAGCACGGCGGTCAGAGTCCCGGAGGCGACGACGCCGTCCAGCACGGCGCCCCCCGTCCGGCCCGCGATCGAAAGGTCTTGACAGGTCACGCCGGTCAGGAGGATCTTGCCGGTGGACGAGCTCACGTCGATCCCGCCCGCGCAGGCGATCGCGGCCGCCTGGACCTTTCCGGTGGAGACGGAGAGGCGGAGCGCTCCGGCGGAGAGGTCGGACAGGGTAAGGTCGCCCGTGCTGACGCTCAGGTCCAGCGTCTCCCGGACCGAGGCGCGGCAGGTCACGTCGGACGTGGAGCCGCGGACCGTGAGACGGTCGAAGGTGAAATCGGCGGGGATCTCCACGTCGCCCGTTTGCGTTTCGACGGAGAGCGCGGCGTAGGCGCCAGCGGGGAGCGACACGGCGATCTGCGGCTCGTCGCTCAGGATGCCGATATAGTCGTACCACTTGCGCTCGTCGAGGGTCCGGACCGTGAGCGTTCCGTTTTCCACCGAGACCGTGTGTCGCAGGGTCTCCTTTTCCCGGCAGGTCACGCGGCAGGTCCCGTCCTCCGATGGCAGGAAGACGATCTCGTCGCTCTCGCCCTGGATCGAGATGCGGTCGAAGGGGTCCCGGACCTCGTGGACGTTGACGGTCAGATCAGACACCGACGCGCCGAACAGCCGTCTGAAGTCGAAGCCGCCGGCGGCCAGAGCGCCGAGGCAGATCGCGGCCCCGAGGATCAGAAGCCCCAGCGCCGTCAAAAGCCAAATCTTACAGGCGCGCGTCATACGGCGGCCTCCTTTCTGACAAAGCGGGTCTTGAGACCCAAAAGCAGGCGTCCGGTCAGGCGGGCCAGACCTTTGGTGAGCCCGGCGCAGCCGGCGCCCAGCGGGATCGCCAGCCCGGCCAGGACGAGCCCGGCGCCGAGGATGAAGCAGCCGCCGGCCGGAAGGCCCCGGACGAAGTAGAGGACCGCCAGCGGCAGGCAGCCCACCGCGCCGACCGCCAGGGACAGCGCCGCGGCCCAGAGGGACAGCACCACGGCCCAGAGCACCAGATACAGGGCCAAAAGCACGGCGAAGGCCGCGATCAGCAGGGGGAACCAAACCGGAGAACCCAGCGCCAGCAGGACGATCTCCCACGCCTTCCGGGACTTTTTCGGCCGGACCCGCTCTTTGACGAGGCGCATCAGCGGGGTCTCCGCCGCGATCTGCGCCACGACGTCGTCCACGCTGCCGATCCCGGCGACGGCCTCCGTTTCGGACAGGCCGTCCTCCATGCGGTCGTCGATCATTTCCCGGTAAAAGGTCAGCCGCTCTTCCCGGTCCTCCGGCGAAAGCCCGGCAAGCCGGTCCCGCAGCTCGGACAGAAACGTTTCTCTATCCACGGGGCTCCTCCTCTCTGGCGATGAACCGATACAGGGTCAGCATTTCTCTCCACTCCTCTTTGAATTCCGTGATGCGGGCCAGCCCCGGCCCGGTGATGGAATAGTATTTCCGGAGTCTGCCGTTGTGTTCTGCCGTCCGGACCGTCAGCAGCCCGGCCGTTTCCAACCGCTTGAGGATGGTGTACAGGGTGGACTCGGACAGCTCGAGATACGGTTTCATGTCCTTGATGATCTGATACCCGTACGAGTCCCCGTCCTGGATGGCAGCCAACACGCAGACGTCCAGAAATCCCCGTTTCAGTTGCGCGTCCATGTGATGCCTCCTTTTATGGAATACATTGTATCACGAGGTATTGACGCTGTCAAGAGGGAGGAGGGCGATTTTTGAAAAAATTTCGGCGGGACGGCGAAAAAAGCCGGCATCCGGAGGATCCGGATGCCGGCTTTGAAAACGGTTTCGGCGAAGGAGAAGAGCGGCGGTTCAGCCGATGGCCTTGACCTCGTCCGGCGGGAGCTCCCGCACGGTGATGTCCGCGCCGAGGCGGCGGAGCTTGGCGACGAAATCCTGATAGCCGCGCTCGATGTGCTCGATGTTGTCGATCTCGGTCCGGCCCTTGGCGGACAGCCCGGCGATGACCATGGCCACGCCCGCGCGCAGGTCGCAGGCGGAGATGGGAGCGCCGGTCAGCTCGGGGACCGAGCGGATGACGGCGGTCTTGCCGTCCACGGTGATGTCCGCGCCCATGCGGCGCAGCTCGTCCACATAGCGGAAGCGGTTGTCGTAGACGCCGTCGGTCAGGATGCTGGTGCCCGAGGCCAGACAGAGACAGCTGGCGATCTGGGGCTGCATATCCGTGGGATAGCCGGGGTAGGGAAGGGCGGTCACGTGGGTGGGCGACAGGGGCTTGGCCGGGTCGCGCACCACGTGCAGGTATTCGTCGCCCTCGGTGATCTCGACGCCGATCTCGGCGAACTTCGAGGTGATGCACTCCAGGTGCTTGGGGATGATGTTGTTGATGATGACGTCCCCGCCGGCGGCGGCGACGGCGGCCAGGAAGGTGCCCGCCTCGATCTGGTCGGGGATGATGGAGTAAAAGCCGCCGTGCAGCTTGCGGCCGCGGATCTTGATGATGCTGGTGCCCGCGCCGCGGATGTCGGCGCCCATGGAGTTGAGGAAGTTGGCCACGTCGACGATGTGGGGCTCCATGTTGGCGTTTTCGATGATGGTCTGGCCCGGCGCGCGGGCGGCGGCGATCATCACGTTGATGGTGGCGCCGACGGTGCGCTTGTCGAAATAGACGTGTCCGTGCTGGATGCCGTTCTCGGTGTACGCGTGGATCACGCCGTTGGCCACGTTGATCTTGGCGCCCAGCGCGCGGAAGCCGCGGATGTGCTGGTCGATGGGTCGTTCGCCGAAGTCACAGCCGCCGGGCATCCCGGCCTCGGCCCAGCCGAAGCGGCCCAGCATGGCGCCCACCAGATAATAGCTGGCGCGCATCTTGCGCATCAGCTCGTAGGGCGGCGCGATGCGGGCGATCTCCGTGGTGTCGATCTCAAGCTCCGTTTCGCCGGTGCGGCGGATGCGGGCGCCCAGCGTCTGCAGGATGGACAGCCAGAGCCGAACGTCGCTGATATCGGGGACGTTTTCGATCCGGCAGACCCCCTCCACCAGCAGAGTGGCGGGCAAAATGGCGACAGCGGCGTTTTTCGCGCCGGAGATGTCGACGCGTCCGCGAAGCGGCCGGCCGCCGTGAATGACGTATTGATTCAACGGAAGGACCTTCCTTTCAGAAACTGCGGGATATCGGCCCCGGAAACGGAAATAAATCATTAACAATTCTAAGGCGACTAGATTATACCACCGAACCGGAAGGATGTCAAGAGCGCGCCCGGAAATGCGCGCGCTTTTCCGGAAAGCGGGGCCTCGCCGCGGCGCGCCCCGCTTCGTTCAGCGTTTCCCGCCGCCGCGCGAAGCATACGCGCGCGGCGGCCGCGCCGCAGCCGCTTCGGGGTCAGAAGGGAAGCTCGCTCTCCGGATCTCCGGCCTCCGCCTCGCGCTCGGCCTCGTGCGTTCCCTTGAACTTCCGGGCCACGTCCAGCCGGGAGGACATCACCGCCCCGCGCTGGATGGCGCCGAAGCCGAACCGGTCCCGGACCGCGTCCACGGCGCGGTCGAGGGCCTCGGCCTTCCGCCGGCCGGCCTGTTCGCCGTCGTCGAACAGGGCCAGCTGCTCGGGCACGGGCTCTTTGGTGAGCCCGCCCAGCGACACGCCCATGAGACGAAGGGGCCGGCGGTCGCGCCAGAGCTCGTCCAGCAGGGACTTGGCCGTCTCGTAGACGGTCCGGGTCGAATCGGTGGGCAGGTCCAGACGGCGCTGGTGAGAGCGCGTCTGAAAGTTGAGATACCGGATGGTGACGGCCACGCCGAAGGCCTTGGCGCCGTCCCGCCGCATGTGCTGGGTCACGCTGTCCGACAGCGCCAGCAGGATCGTGTGGGCGGCCTCCGCCGTGGTCACGTCCTCCTCCAGCGTCACCGAATTGCTGTAGCCCTTGGGGTCCTCCGGCTGTTCGCGGACGGGCGAATCGTCGATCCCG
Source organism: Clostridiales bacterium (assembly GCA_016285815.1). Taxonomy (GTDB): domain Bacteria; phylum Bacillota; class Clostridia; order Oscillospirales; family QAMX01; genus SIG499. The sequence continues at coordinate 2,618 of JAEERN010000107.1, read as the reverse complement.
TTGGCGAAGGCGCGGGTCTGGGCCCCCTGCTTCTCACCCAGCAGCCGGTTCAGGAGCCGCGGGTCGGAGCGGGCCAGCTCGCCGACGGTGCGGATCCCGGCGCGCTCCAGCCGGGCGGCCGTGGCGCCGCCGACGAACAGCAGCGCCTGGACGGGCAGGGGCCAGAGCTTTCGGGGGATCTCGTCGGGGAACAGCGTGTGCACCCGGTCCGGCTTTTCGAAATCGCTGGCCATCTTGGCGCAGAGCTTGTTGGCGGCGACGCCGACGTTGACCGTAAAGCCCAGCTCGTCCCGGATGCGGTCCTTGAGCTCGCGGGCCAGGGCCAGCGGGTCGGGATAGAGCCGCTCGGTGCCCGTCAGGTCGAGAAAGCACTCGTCGATGGAAAACTCTTCGATGGGGGCGTAGCTTCGGCAAATGTCCTTAAAGGCCTTGGAGCAGGCCGAGTACAGCCCGAAGTCCGGCGGCGCGATGACCAGAGACGGACACTTGCGCAGGGCGGCGGCCAGCGGCTCGCCCGTCTTGACGCCGAAGGCCTTGGCGGGGATGGACTTGGCCAGCACGACGCCGCGGCGCGTCTGGGGATCGCCGCCGATGCAGGAGGGGATCCAGCGCAGGTCGTCCTCGCCGCGGCGGACGCGGCGGACCGCCTCCCACGAGAGAAAGGCGCTGTTGACGTCGACGTGGAAGATCAGCCGGGCCATGGGAAACGGTCACCTCCTGCAAAAAGATCGGAACGGGAAACGGCGCGCGGCCCCCCACGTGAGAGGACCGCGCGGCGGAAGCGGGGTCAGGCGTATTCGTTCAAGCGGGCCTTCCGCCGGCGCCAATCCGGCAGAAAGGCCGTCAGCGCGGCGCGGAAGCGGGGCGAATGGTCCGGATGGAGAAAGTGGGTGAACTCGTGCCACACCACGTATTCGGCGCACTCCGGCGGCACGGCGGCCAGCCGCGTGTTCAGCGTGACGGCGCATCTGGCGGGCGAACAGCTGCCCCAGCGGGAGGTCATCTCGCGGAAGCGAAGCTCCGGAAAGGGCGTGACCGCCGCAAAGCGCGGCCAGACGGCCAGACAGAGCCGGGTCAGCTCCAGCCGCGCCTGTCCGTCCCGCCAGCGGAGCGCCTCCCGCAGCAGGCCGTCCTCCCCGGCAGGGGAGAGGATCAGGGCCCCGTCCTCCAGACGGGGGGCCTCGCCGGCGGCTCCGGCAGGGCGCAGGGCCAGCGGGGCGCCGTGGTAGAGCAGCATGCCCGGCGGAGGCGCGGGGGCCCGGGGGAGAAAGCGGTCCGCGTCGGCCAGCACGGCGGCCTCCGCCGCGGCCAGCGGGACGAAAAACGGGTACGAGACGCGCAGCGTCCCGTCGGGGGCCAGACGCATGTTGATGTTTTTGACGCGCTTGCGCGTGAACGCCGCGCGGACGGACCGTCCGCCGACGTCAAGGGTCCGGAGCACGGCGCCGGCCATGCGGGTCAGTCGTCCAGCGGGCGGCAGCCGCCCAGAAGCTCCGGCAGATTGGCGACGCTGTCCGCCCCGGTGATGGGCCGCAGCACACGGCAGGGGTTCCCCACGGCCACGCACATGGGCGGGAGGTCCCTGACCACGACGCTGCCCGCGCCGACGACGCAGCCGTCCCCCACGGTGACGCCGCCGCAGACCGTGACGTTGGCGCCGAACCAGACGTTGCTGCCGATGGTCACCGGCTTGGCCCAGCAATAGCGGCCGGGCTCGCCCGAAGGCGAGCGCAGGGCCAGCCGTTCGTCCGGCAGAAGCGGGTGGAAGGGCGTCACGATGGTGACGCCGGGGCCGAAGTTGACGTTGTCGCCGATGGTGACGACGGCGTCGTCCTGGACGGTCAGGTCATAGTTGGCGAAGAAGCTGCGGCCGATGAAGGTGTGGACGCCGTAGTGGAAAAAAACGGGCCCTTGCAGGAACCCGCCGGGCCCCAGAGCGCCGAGAAGCTGCCGCAGGATCTCCGCGCGGCGCTCGGTCTCGTCCTCCAGCGTGGCGCTGTACTCCGCGCTGAGCGCGTGGGCCCGGCGCTTGATGGCCTTCAGCTCCGGGTCGCCGGGCCGGAACAGCAGGCCGGCCGCCAGTCGTTCGTGTTCAGTCATGAGGGGACAGTCCTTTCTTTCTGCGGGCAGAGTCGTCCAGCTGTTCGGCGGCGGCGGCGCGGATGGCCTCGGAGAAGCCCTCGCCCGCGTTGATGCGGGCCAGCTCGGCGATGCGCCCGCCGCGGTCCAGCTCGGAGACGCGGGTCAGCGTCCGTCCGTTTTCCTCTTCCTTGCGGATGGCAAAGTGCGCGTCCGCCGCGGCGGCGATCTGGCTCAGATGGGTGACGCAGAGGATCTGGCGCTCGGCGGCTAGACGCGCCAGCCGGTCGGCTACGCGCCCGGCGGCGATGCCGCTGATGCCGGCGTCGATCTCGTCGAAGATCATGGTGTCCGCGCTGGGGCCGCCGCTTCCGCCCACGGTGCAGAGGGCCAGCATCACGCGGGACAGCTCGCCGCCGGAGGCGGAGCGGGCCAGCGGGCGCGCGTCTTCGCCCCGGTTGGCGGCCAGATAGAATTCCACGGTGTCGATGCCGTCGTTCCCCAGCAGCGTGCGCCCGTCGCGGGTGCGCGCGCCGAGG
>JAEERN010000106.1 GCA_016285815.1 Clostridiales bacterium | reverse complement strand
GGCCACCCGGCCGCAGGCGCCGCCGGAGGGCCAGCCGCCCTCGTCGTACAGCCAGCAGCCCAGGCCGATCCCGCGGGCGTACGTGACGGCCGCGCGCACGCGGTCCATATACTCGCGGCCCAGATAGCCCCTGAGCTCCGTGATCATGCTCGTCGGCCGGAACTCCTCGGGCATGGGCAGGATGTACACCGTTTCAAAGCCGGCCGCCTTGACGGCGTCCAGCTGCGTCCGGATCGTCTCCTCCTCGGGCAGGGAGAGCCACTGCCAGGTCAGGACGACGGAAAAAGCCGCCTCGCCCCGCGCAAAGAGCGCGGGCGTGAAATCCCGTTCGTTTTTCAGATAGTCTCGGATGTCGCGCATACGTCCTCCCCGGTCCGCCGGCCGCGCCGCGGCCGGTCTCATCGGTAAGATTGTACACTCCTGCCGCCGAAAAGTCAATATCCGCGCCGTCAGTCCGCCGGGCACAGCCCGGCGGCGGACACCTCGAAGGCGACGCGCGTCTCCTCCCCCTCCGGCAGGCGCTTGACGTATTCCCGGCTTTGGAACCGGCCGGTGCAGCAGATCCTCTCGCCCGGGACGAGGGCCCCCGCCCGGACGGCGTTCTCGCCCCACAGGATCACGGGCACGAAGTCCGCCCGCCCGTACCGGCGGCGGACGGCCAGCATCACGTCGCAGACCCGCCGCCCCAGCGGCGTCTCGCGGAAGACCGGCGCGCGGCAGACGCTTCCGCTGAGGCGCACCAGGTTCTCCGGATCGGCGTTCCCGGCGACGAGCTCGGCGGACTGCGCCCGCACCGTCAGGATCAGACGGCACCGCTCGTCCTCCCGGACGTTCCGCGACCGGATAGCGCCGCGCAGGCGCAACCGCGCGCCAGCGCGGATCCCCGCCCCCAGCAGGAGGTACGACGGCGCCGTCACGTTCAGCCGGTCGATCCGTCCGGACAGCCGCGCCACCTCCACGGCGAAGGAATAGCAGTCCCACCCGGCCGACCGGTGCGTAAAGCGCGGCTCGTCCGCCGCCGTCCCGCAAAGCTCCACACTGTTCTCGTCCGCTCCGCTCTGCATCTCCCGTCCTCCTTCGTTCGGCCTTCTGATAGGATCTTATTCGCCGGACAAGGCGAACATGCCCGCCGCGGGGCTTTTTTTCCGCACGGCAAAACAGCCGGCGGCCCCCGCTCCGGGGCCGCCGGCTCTGACCGTTCTTTTTTCGTCTATCCCTCGATGGCCGCGGCCAGCGCGTCGGTCACGGACCGCACCCGGATCAGCTCGATCCCCTCGGGCACGCGCAGCGACGCCGTGCCGAAGTCCGGACAGACGCAGCGTCTGAACTTCATCCGCGCCGCCTCGGCGATGCGCTGCTCGATGGCGCTGACGCGCCTCAGCTCGCCCGTCAGGCCCACCTCTCCGATGGCCACGGTCTCCGCCGAGACCGGCCTGTCCCGGAAGCTGGAGGCCAGGGCCAGGACCGTGGCCAGATCCGCGGCGGGCTCGTCCACCTTCAGACCGCCGATGACATTGACGTAGGCGTCCGACCCGCCCAGCATCAGGCCCGCCCGGTTCTCCAGCACCGCCAGCAGCAGCACGGCCCGGTTATAGTCCACCCCCGACGCCATCCGGCGCGGGTTGCCGAAGCTGCTCCGCGCCACCAGCGCCTGAATCTCCGCCAGGATGGGGCGCGTGCCCTCCATGACGGCGGTGATGCACGTGCCCGGCACGCCCGCCGGACGCCCCGCCAGCATGGCCTCGCTGGGGTTGGCGATCTCGGCCAGGCCGGTGTCGCGCATTTCGAAGACGCCGATCTCGTTGGTGGAGCCGAAGCGGTTCTTGGCCGCCCGCAGGATGCGGTAGGCGTTCTGCTTTTCGCCCTCGAAGTACAGAACGCAGTCCACCATGTGCTCCAGGATCTTCGGCCCGGCGATCTCGCCCTCCTTGTTCACGTGTCCCACGACGAACACCACGGCCCCCGTGTCCTTGGCCAGCCGCAGCAGCGCCATGGTGCACTCCTTGATCTGGGTCAGGTTGCCCGGCGCGGCGCCGACGCCGGGCCGGTAGACCGTCTGCACCGAGTCCACGATGAGAAAGGCCGGATTCGTCTTCTCCGCCACGTCCAGGATCCGGTCCAGATTGGTCTCGGCCAGAACGGAGATGTCCCGGCCCCGCACGCCGAGCCGGTCCGCCCGCAGCTTGATCTGGCGGGCGCTCTCCTCGCCGGAGGCGTACAGCACGCCGCCGTTCCGGGACAGGCTGTGACAGATCTGCAGCATCAGCGTGGATTTGCCGATGCCCGGCTCGCCGCCGATGAGCACGATGGACCCCCGCACCGCGCCGCCGCCCAGCACGCGGTCCAGCTCGGAAAAGCCGGTGGCAAAGCGCAGTTCGTCGTCCGTGGCGATCTCGTCGATGGACTGGACCCGGCCGGCCGGGACCGCCGGGGTCCGGACGGGCGCGGCCGTGGCGGGCGCCTCGCGGAACTCCTTCAGGCTGTCCCAGGATTTGCAGGACGGACACTGGCCGTACCAGCGGACGCTGTCGTACCCGCAGTTCTCACAGACGTAAGCCACCTTTTGCTTCTGTGCCATGACGATCTCTCTCTTTCTCGGATTCTCATCGGCCGGTCTCCAGACCGACCGTGACGCATTCCAGCGCCTCCGCCGCCACGGCGAAGGCCAGCTTATCCTGATAGTCCGGCGAGAGGAGCAGCCGCTCCTCCTCCGGGTTCGACAAAAAGCCGCACTCGGCGACGACCGCCGGACGCCCCGCGTTGGCCAGCAGATAGTTCTCGTTGGGCAGCGGCATGGGGTGCCGCCCGCCCGTCCCGCAAAAGCGCTCGATACGCCCCTGAAGGCGGGCCGCCAGCAGAGCGCCGGCGGCGCTGTCGGCACGGTAGAACACCTGGGGACCCCGGCTGGCGCGGTCCGGGTAATAGTTCTGGTGCACGCTGATGAGCACCGCCCCCTCGGTCTCCCGGCAGAGCCGCGCCCGGGCCTCCAGATCGGAGGTCTTGATCTCCCTCAGCGTCCGCCCTTGTCCCAGCGAACGGTCCGCGTCCCGGGTCAGCGTCACGGGGACGCCCATCAGACGGCACAGGTCCCGCGCGCGCAGCGTCACGGCCAGGTTCACGTCCTTTTCCGGCGTCCCGCTCAAGCCCACGGCGCCTCCGTCCTCGCCTCCGTGGCCCGCGTCCAGCACCACCGCGGCGG
>JAEERN010000020.1 GCA_016285815.1 Clostridiales bacterium | reverse complement strand
GATCGGAGACATCGAGGGCCAGCCGTTCCTCGAGGCGGCGAGGCAGGTCTCGCTGGAGGTGGGCCGCGAGAACACGCTCTTCATCCACGTCACCCTCGTTCCGTTCCTCAGCGGCTCCGAGGAGCATAAGACCAAGCCGACCCAGCATTCGGTCAAGGAGCTCCAGGGCATGGGCATCAACCCGAATCTCATCGTCCTGCGCTGCGACGAGCCGCTGGAGGAGAGCATTTTCCAGAAGATCGCCCTCTTCTGCAACGTCAAGCCCGACTGCGTGATCGAGAACATCACCCTTCCCAATCTTTACGAGGCGCCCCTGATGCTGGAAAAATCCCGCTTTTCGGAGGTGGTCTGCCGGGAGCTGGGGCTGGACGTCCCGGGGCCGGATCTCGCCGAATGGACCGAACTGGTGGAAAAGATCAAAAGCGCCCGATCTCACACCGTGGAGATCGGGCTGGTGGGAAAATATGTCGGGTTGCACGACGCCTATCTTTCCGTGGCGGAGGCGCTCCGTCACGCCGGAATCTATCACAATGCCCACGTGAACATCCGCTGGATCGATTCTGAGGAGATCCGTACGGATAATCTCGACGAGGTCCTTTCCGGCCTTGACGGGATCATCGTTCCGGGCGGCTTCGGAAGCCGCGGGATCGAAGGGATGATCCTTGCGGCAAAATACGCCCGGGAGCGCGATCTCCCGTATTTCGGCATTTGTCTCGGCATGCAGATCGCCGTCATCGAGTACGCCCGGAACGTATCGGGCATTCGTGACGCGAATTCCGGGGAATTCGACGAACAGTGCAAGAACAAGGTGATCGACTTCATGCCCGGACAGAGCGAGGACGTCGACAAGGGCGGGACCCTGCGTCTGGGAGCTTACCCCTGCGTGATCGGCGCAGGCACGACGATGGAGAAATGCTACGGGGCGAAAGAGATCCGGGAGCGGCACCGCCACCGTTACGAGCTCAACAACGACTACCGGGAGACGCTCGTCTCCTCGGGGCTTACCCTCAGCGGCATTTCTCCCGACGGAAGACTGGTGGAGACCGCAGAGCTTTCGGACAGGGATTTCTTCGTGGGCGTTCAGTATCATCCCGAATTCAAAAGCCGCCCCAACAAGCCGCATCCCCTGTTCATGGGGTTCGTCGGCGCGGCACGCAAGCACGCGAAAGAGCGGAAATCATGAGCGTTCACGAGGAATGCGGCGTTTTCGGCGTGATCGCCGATCATCCGATCGACGCGGCAGGGCTTTGCTACTGTGGCCTCTATGCTCTGCAGCACAGGGGCCAGGAAAGCTGCGGCATCGTGGTATGCGATGACGGGCTGTTCTTTTCGCACAAGGATCTGGGTCTGGTGGGCGACGTTTTTTCCCGGGATGCGCTTGCCTCTTTTCCTCCTGGGACCATGGCGGTGGCGCACACGCGCTACGGCACCACCGGAAAGACGAGCCGCGCGAACTGCCAGCCGATCGAGGTCAATCACCAGAAAGGGCGGATGGCCCTTTCGCACAACGGGAATCTTTCCAACGCCGCCGAGCTTCGCTCGGCGCTGGAGCTGGGCGGCGCGATCTTTCACACGTCGAGCGATACCGAGACCATCGCCTATATCGTTACAAGAGAACGCCTTGCCGCGCCCTCCATCGAGGAGGCGCTCAGCCGGGCGATGAACACGCTGGAAGGCGCGTATTCCCTGATCCTGATGAGTCCGCAAAAGCTGATCTGCGCCCGGGATCCCCACGGCTTCCGTCCGCTCTGCTTCGGCAAAACGGCGGACGGCGTCACCGTGGTGGCCTCTGAAAGCGCGGCGCTTCACGCCGTCGGGGCGGAATTCGTGCGGGACGTGGAGCCCGGAGAGATCCTGATCTTCAGCCACTCCGGCGCCGTTTCCCGCCGCGAGCACTGCGGGAAAAAAGCAAAAAAACTCTGCGTCTTCGAGTATATCTACTTTGCCCGTCCGGACTCGGTGATCGACGGCCGGTCGGTGCACGCCGCTCGCCTCAAGGCGGGCGAGATCCTTTTCCGGACGCACCCGGTCCCGGCGGATCTTGTGATCGGAGTGCCGGATTCGGGGCTGGACGCCGCGCTGGGATACAGCCGCGCCTCCGGGATCCCCTATGAGATCGGGCTGATCAAAAACAAATACATCGGAAGGACCTTCATCGCGCCGGAGGACCGGGCGGACCGGGTGAATCTCAAGCTTGCCGCAGTGGAGGACGCCGTAAAGGGAAAGCGCATCGTCCTGATCGACGATTCGATCGTCCGGGGCACCACCAGCGGGCATATCGTCTCTCTGCTGCGAAGCGCCGGCGCCAAGGAGATCCATATGCGCGTCTCCTCGCCGCCTTTTCTCCACCCGTGCTTTTACGGGACCGATATCGATTCCCGGGATCATCTGATCGCCTGCCGTCACACGGTCCCCGAGATCGCGGAGCTGATCGGCGCCGACTCGCTGGGCTTCCTGCCCGCGGAAAGCCTCGGAGAGCTTGCGGGGAGCGCGGAGATCTGCAGCGCCTGTTTCGACGGGCGCTACCCCACGAGGATCCCCTCCGACACAGGAAAAAACCGCTTCGAGCAAAAGCTCTCTCTGCGGAGAAGCGGTCAAGCCTGAGCTCGCCGGATGGTATGCCGCCGGGGCTCGCGGGGGCTTTTCGACGCCGGCGAGCCGGGGCGCCCTTTGACGATGGAACGTCCGGGACGGGCGCGAACGGGGACCGGACTTTGGCGAAGCTTCGAATCATACTCTACAGAAAAAAGCTCCCGGATTTCGACTCCGGGGAGCTTTCCGTCGACAGCCGCAAGGGAAATGCGTTTTTACAGACACACCGGAAGACCCGTTCCGGCGATCGGCTGCCGTTCTGTACGGCGATAAGGCGTCCGGGACGGACGGAGAAAAGCGCGCTCTCCCGGGACGCGGTCTCTCCCGCGAGGCCGCAGGGGCTCCGGACTTTCCAGTCGGGGGCTGGTCCCGGGCGGCCTTTTTCAGATTTTTCGGGAAAGCGCTTTCAGCTCATGCTCCCGGCGCTGATACGCCCGTAGATCCCGTCGTTCACGACGATCTCATTGTCCGCCGCGGCCTCGTTCAGGATCTTCTGCACCTGACGGCTTTGCCGGTCCCGGATAAAGGCCTCGACGTTGGCGGCCGCATACGCCTCGTCGACAGGCTGGCGCATCAGAAGGTAAAAGCCGTTCTCGTCCTCGACCACCGGGCTGATCCCGCCGATCTCCAGCGCCCGGGCCGCAGCCACCAGCGCGTCCCTGCCCATGCCGTCGGTCAGATACGCGCCGGTCCGGTCGTTTTTCATGGCGGGATCGTCGCTGTACAGGTTGATATAGGTGACCAGCGTCTTGCCGTCCGTGATGTAAGAGGCGTATTCCGCCATGCGGTCTCGGTTCGCCGTGGACCCCTCCTCGTCCGCGTTCAGCATCAGATAGCGGACGCAGACGTACTCGGTCCGGATCTTGTCCAGCATCTGCTCCGGCGTGACGGCGTAAAGGCCGCCCTCCCCCGTCAGAAAGGCGCTGAGCTTCTCCTGGACGATGCCGGACAGGACCAGCGTGGGATAGAACTCCTCCGTGATGTAGTTCGAAGCCAGAGCCTCCCGGAACGAAGCTTCGTCCGCAAAGTCCGCCTTCGTCTCGGCGATGCGGGTCTCGACCTCGGCGCGGTCCGCGTCGTCCGGCCCCAGACCGAAGCTCTCCGCCAGCTCGAACAGCGCGCGGTGCAGATTGATATACTCCTGCGCGCTATATTTCACCGACGCGCTCTCCTCGTCCGACCAGACGTAACCGCTGTCGCCGCCGCTGTACTCATAGGCCGCGTTCATGAAGAAATAGCGATACTCGTCCGCCGAAACGTCCTCTCCGTTGACGCGCATCACCCAGTCCGTCTTCACGTTTTTCCCGTTCAGGCGCAGGTTCCCCGTGGGCACCGGCCCGTCGCTCCGGCCGCAGGCTCCAAGCCCCAGCGCCGCCAGCGCCAGCAGCGCCAGCACCGGCGCGATCCCTCTTCTCTTCATCCGCAAGTCTCCTTCCGCCGCGTTTTGCCGGAAATGCCGGGCGGGCCGGCGTTTCCGCCAGCCCGCCGCCCATAGGCCGGGTTCATATCCCGGTGATCTCCATGTCGAATGCGCTGACGTTGGCACAGTTCCGGTCGGTCGGCGTTACGCGCACCAGCAGAGCGTCCGCCTCGCCGCTCATGCGGACCGAGGCCAGCCGCTGGGCCGCGCCGCTGGGCGCGAGGTTGCTCAGCTTGCCCCGCGCACGGTCAAAGTGCCAGAACTCACCCGTTTCAAAGCTCTTCCGGAAAGACTCACGGTTCATATAGGCCAGCATGATGACCTCGCCGCTGCCGTCGTCCTGCACGATGGCCGGCACAAGGTCGCACAGCTCGAAGATCCGGTCCATTTCGTCGTTCATGTTTTTCCCTCTCCCGCCTGTCTTGGATTTTCCGCCTTGATTATACCACATCCGCCCGCTCCGGTGCAAGAGCGAAACGCGCTTTTTGCCCCTCTTTTTCCGTCAGAACGAGACGACGCCGCTGATGAACAGCATGGACGCCACGCCGATCCCCAGCCCGATCCACCGCTGCAGCGAGAGCCTCTCGCGGAACAGCAGCGCCGCCAGCGCCGTCACCAGGACCAGCGGCACGATGTTCACCAGCGGGAACATGACCGCGGCGGGCAGCACGCCGGACAGGTGCAGGTTGATCAGGTGCGGGAACGCCAGCGCCGCGCCGCAGATCACCGGCGCCGCCCAGCGCCAGCGGGACGCGGAAGCGGATCGGGGCGCCGTCTCTCCGGCGGTCCTCTGACGCCGGGCGGAGAACAGGGACATCCCCGCGGCGAACGCCGCCGAGACGGCGAAGCAGGTCACCAGGAACAGCCCGACCTCATCCCGGTGGACCGAGGTCTGGTGGATCTTCTGCAGAAGCCCCACCATGCCGTTGAGCAGCGTGGAGATCAGACAGATCAGCACCCACTTTTTGCCGCCGCGCCGCTCGCCCTCTGCCTTTTTGTCTGTGGAAAAGAGGATGCAGACCGCCATCAGCGCGATGCCGATCCACTGAGAGGCGGAGATGGTCTCGTTCCAGAAGAACGAACCGGCGACGGTGGGGATCAGCGTCGAAAGCGACACGATCACCGACGTGTACGAGATGGGGCCGATGCTGATGGCGATCATAAAGGTCAGCACCTGAAGGGTGCAGACTACGCCGAAGCCCGCGCCGGTCAGCAGAGAATAGAGGCTGAGCGGACCGATCCCGCCGCGCAGGACCAGCAAAAGCGCCGCGGTGACCACGCTCTGGAGCATGGTGAAGAACCAGATGTCCCGGCGGGACGAGCCGACCCTGCGGCTGTAATAGCTCTCGACGATGCTGCAGGTGACGGACCCCGAGATCGAGATGGGCAAAAGGGCCCAGATGGGCAGAGAAAGCATCTTCCGGTCTTCCTCCCCGCCTCAGTATGCGGCCCCGCGCAGGTTCTCCGGCACATACGGGCCCGTGCGCTGCGGCGCAAAGACGGGGCTCAGGCGCGCAAAGCGCTGAAGCCCGTTCTCCCGCGGGATCTCCGCTCCCGTCTCGCCGATGAGCGGCCGGGCATAGCGGACAAAGTCGTCGGTCACGTCGGTGCCGTCCGCCGTGATCCAGCTCCTGGGCAGGAACCGCTCGCTGCAGGCCACATCCTCCAGACGGACCTTGTCATAGACCGCGCGGTAGACGTCCCCCGGCGCGCGCAGGATGGTGGCCATCCAGCCGCTGCCGTCGCGCAGGGCGATCTCCACGGCGTGCCGCGCCACGGCCGCCGCCTCGGCGACATCCACCTCCGAGGCGAACAGAGAACAGGAGCGCTGCATGACCCCGGGGATCTGTCCCGTGGCCTGGCCGCGGGCGGCCAGATGCACCGAGTTCAGATAGCTGACCACGCCCTGCATGGCCGTGGTGCCCGAGGCGCCGTACTCGATGTGGCCGAAGCCGTCGCGGCGGACGCCGCCGCCGCCCACGTCGAAGCCCTCGTTGACCACGACGATGCACCGTCCGGCCTCGGCCAGCTTGCGGTTGACCGCCTCGGCCAGCTCCGGCAGCGTGTGGCCCGTCTCACAGAAGAACATCAGAAGCGGCGTGCGGCGCTCCGGATCGCCCAACCGGGCGGCGCCGGTGATGAACCCCGCGCGCCGTCCCATGGCCTGATAGACCGAGACGCACTCCGAAACGCAGATGGCGCGGTTCTCCTCCTCGGCGTTCTGCATGGTCATGGCCCAGTACCGGGCGCAGCTGCCGTACCCCGGCGTGTGGTCGATCAGGCGGAACGCCTCGTCCCCCACGTCGTTGTCGATGGTCTTGGGGATCCCCGTCACCGTCAGCTCATAGCCCGTTTCGGCCGCCAGCTTCGAGACCTTGGCCGCCGTGTCCATCGAGTCGTTCCCGCCGATGTAGAAAAACGTTCCGATGTCGTGCGCGCGGAAGACCTCGAGGATCCGGCGATAGTCGTCCTCGTTCCCGTCGTGCAGCTTATAGCGGCAGGTGCCCACCGCTCCGGCCGACGGAGTCGTGGGCAAAAGGGCCAGCTCGCGCTTGTCCTGCGCGGACAGGTCGATCAGACGCTCAGTGAGCACGCCCTCGATGCCGTGGGCGGCGGCAAAGACCGTCCCGAACCGGTCGTCCCGCTCCATGCAGGCCGAGGCGGCCCCCCACAGCGAGGCGTTGATGACCGGCGACGGGCCGCCGGACTGCGCGATCAATACGTTTCGTTTTCCGCTCATATCGTTCTCCCGCTCTTTCTTCTGCCCTTCTGGCAGGGAAAAAGGCTGCCGCACAAAACACCCACGTCTTGCCGCGGCAGCCTTTTCGTTCACTTGTGGTTTCCCGCCGGCGCCGCGCACAAAGCGCGGACGCGCGCCGGTCTCATTCCGTCAGATCCGGCGATTCCCGCACTTGACGCAGAAGTTGCCGGTGTTGGCGCTGCCGCAGGTCGGGCAGATCCACTCGCCGGAAGCCTGCTGCTGCGGCGCGGGCTGCGCGGGGGCCTGCTGCGGCGCAGGCTGGTAGACCTGCTGCTGCGGCGCAGGCTGGTAGGCCGGAGCCGGAGCCGGACGGTACTGCTGGGGAGCCGGAGCCGGGGCGGCCTGGGGAGCCGGAGCCGGGGCGGTCTTGGGAGCCTTGGGCTTCGGAACGAAGATCCCCAGGACCTTTTCCGCCAGCGACTTGGTCAGGAAGCAGGTCGGCACCTTGCCGGAGAAGACCTTGATCAGCGCGAGCACGGCGAACACGGCCACGGCGATGCCCACCAGATAGAAGAACACGCCGAAGACCTGGTCGATGATGCTGCTGACTTTCGGCAGTCTCAGCCAGCCGAAGGGAGTCGCAAAGAACCGGTTGCAGATCAGGACGAGCCCTCTCACCATGACGTAGAGGAACTCCAGCAGGAACGCCTCGACGACGCCGCGGATGGCTTCGGTCTTTTCTTTTCTCGCCACGAGAACGCCGAACAGGGCGGCCTCGGCGGCCAGCGTGATCACGGCGACCGTAACGTCCCAGAACAGAGCCGTCAGGGTCGTCAGCGCAAAGGCGACGGCGGCAAACACGAGGCCCATCTCAAAGGTCTTTTTGCTTTCGCAGCACTCTTCGGATTTCGACTCGCAGGGAGTCTTCTTGTTGTCTTCCATGTTGTGACCTCCCGATGATTTGTTTATGAAATGATTATAACAAATTCGCGCCGCCGTTGCAAGGGCTTTCCCCAGCCCCCGCCAAAATTTTTAAGAGAATTTTACTGCCCCATGAGCTTTTCCAGCGCCGCCAGCCGGACCGCGACGCACAGCAGCTCCGCCGCGGCGGCGATCTCGGCCACCTCCGGCCTGGTGGGCGCGATGCGGATCACGCTGTCGTCCGGATCCCGGTGCAGCGGCCAGGTGGCGCCCGCGTCGGTCAGCGTCACACCGCCCTCGGCCGCCAGCTCGACGACCCGGCGCGCCGTTCCCGGCATGACCCACAGACAGATGAAATACCCACCCTTGGGCCGGGACCAGCGGACGTAGTCCTGGCCGCCCAGGCCGGCGTCCAGCGCGTTCAGGACCGCGTCGAACTTGGGCCGCACGATCTCGGCGTGCTTTTTCATATGCTCCTTCAAAAAGGCGGCGTTCCGGAAATAGCGGACGTGGCGAAGCTGGTTGGTCTTGTCCGGACAGATGGTCTGGACCGCCAGCAGCCGGCGGATGTCCCGGGCGTCGTTGGGCCCCGCGATCAGACAGGCGACGCCCGCGCCGGGGAAGCTGATCTTCGAGGTGGACATGAACTGCAGCACCAGATCCGGGTTGCCCTGCTCCACCGCAAGCGGATAGATGGGCGCCAGCCGGTCCCCCTCGCCGTAGACGTCGTGGATGCAGTAGGCGTTGTCCCAGTAGACGCGGAAGTCCCGGGCTGCGGGCTTCAGCCCCGCCATGCGGCGGACGACGGCGTCGGAATAAGTGGTGCCGTCCGGATTGGAATACTTGGGCGTGCACCAGATCCCCTTGACCTGCGGGTCGCGCACCAGCTCCTCCACCGCGTCCATGTCCGGTCCGTCGGCCAGCATGGGAACGGTCACCATCTCGATCCCCATCTGCTCGCAGATGGCGAAGTGCCGGTCGTACCCCGGCACGACGCAGATCCACTTGAGACGGCCCTGCTTCACCAGCGGCTCACAGCCGCCGATGCCAAACAGCATGGTCCGCATGACCGCGTCGTACATCATGTTCAGGCTGGAGTTGCCGCCGACGATGACGTTCTCCGCCGGGGCCGAGGCCAACTCGGCGAAAAACGCCTTGGCGCAGGGCAGACCGTCCGACAGGCCGTAGCTGCGCGTGTCCACGCCGTCGGCGAAATAGTCCTCCGGCGCGGTCAGGTCCGTCAGGACCCGCTGGGACAGATCCAGCTGCTCTTTGGACGGAACGCCGCGCGCGATGTTCAGCTTCAGCCCGCGGCTCTTGAAGGCCTCGAAACGGGCGCGGACCGCGCCGTACTCGGCCTTTTGTTCGCTCATTGACAGGTTTTGATAGGAATTCATGGAAAAACGCTCCGATTCAGATCTTTTTGCCGAAGGCCCTGACAAGCGCCGCGTACACCGCCGGCGCGATCACCACCGCCGCGGCGATCTCGATGCCTCCGTTGAGGCTGGCAATGGTCATCACGATGGCCTTGAACGCCTCGAACACGCTGGACATCCCGGTCATCAGGCTGGTGTAGAGATAGTACATGGAAAGCACGAGGACGGTGTTGGTCAGCGTGCCCGCGGCGGCGGCCAGACCCACCGCCAGGATCGGCTTCAGCCGGGTCTTCAGCAGGGCCGCGGTCACAAGGCCCGCCACGGCGCCAACCGCCATCCGGGGAAGCAGGCTGACCAGCGGGTTCAGGAACGCCTCGTAAGCCGGGTTCCCGGCCCCCAGGACCGCCGCCCGGACGATGCAGGTGATCCCCCAGACCGCGCCCAGCAGCGCGCCGTAATCCCAGCCCAGAAAGACCGCCCCGATGATCACCACGATGTGCAGCGTGGTGATCTCCAAGATCCCGCCGTAGCTGATATATCCCGTATAGGGCACGACCGTCATGGCGACGATGAGCGCGCTGAGGATCGCCGTCAGAACGAGCCGGAACACCCATTTGTCCCGATTGTTGCTTCTTGCCATGGTAAAATCCTTCTCTCTCTATGCTATGCTGTTCTCCCGCAGCCGCGGGAGCTCTCTCTGTCTTCAGAATTCGCAGGTCCCCACCGTTCTCGGATACGGGATCACGTCGCGGATGTTGGCGATTCCGGTGCAGTACATGACGAACCGCTCGAACCCCAGGCCGAAGCCGGCGTGACGGGTGCCGCCCCAGCGGCGCAGGTCCAGATACCAGGAATAGTCCTCTTCCCTGAGACCCAGCTCCGCCAGGCGCGCGGTCAGAACGTCCAGCCGCTCTTCGCGCTGGCTGCCGCCGATGATCTCGCCGATGCCCGGCACCAGCATATCCATGGCCGCCACGGTCTTCCCGTCGTCGTTCAGGCGCATATAGAAGGCCTTGATCTCCTTGGGATAGTCCGTCACGAACACGGGACCCTTGAAGTACTGCTCGGACAGGAAGCGCTCGTGCTCCGTCTGCAGATCGCAGCCCCAATAGGTCTTGAACTCGAACCGGTCGTTCTCCCGCTCCAGCAGCTTGACCGCGTCGGTATAGGTGACGTGGGCCGACGGCGTGGCCACCAGCCGCTCCAGCCGCTCGATGAGGCCCGCGTCGTAGAACCGGTTGCAGAACTCCAGCTCCGGACGACAGGTCTTCAGCAGATGGGCCACCGCATACTTCAGCATGCTGTCGGCCAGCTCCATGTCGTCCGCCAGATCGGCGAAGGCGATCTCCGGCTCGATCATCCAGAACTCGGCGGCGTGGCGCTGGGTGTTGGAGTTCTCGGCACGGAACGTGGGGCCGAAGGTGTAGATCTTGCCGAAGGCCATGGCCATGGTCTCGCCCTCCAGCTGGCCGGAAACGGTCAGGCTGGTCTGCTTGCCGAAAAAGTCCTTGGAAAAGTCCACCGAGCCGTCCTCCTTCCGCGGCGGATCGGCGGGGTCCAGCGTAGTGACGCGGAACATCTCGCCCGCGCCCTCACAGTCGCTGCCGGTGATCAGCGGCGTGTTGGCGTAGACGAAGCCGCGGCTGTGGAAAAAGTCGTGGATGGCGAAGGCCGCCTCGCTGCGGATGCGGAAGACCGCGTGGAACGTGTTGGTCCGGGGGCGCAGGTGCGCGATGGTCCGCAGATACTCCATCGAGTGCTTTTTCTTCTGAAGCGGATAGTCCGGCCCCGACGCGCCCTCCACGGCAAAGGTCTTGACCTTCAGCTCAAAGGGCTGTTTGGCTTCCGGCGTCAGCACCAGCGTGCCGCCGACGATCACCGCCGCGCCCACGTTGCACTTGACCGCCTCGGCGTAGTTGGACAGCTTGCCGGCCTCCAGCACGGCCTGAAGCCCGCGCAGGCCGCTTCCGTCGTTCAGCTCGGCAAAGCCGAAGGCGTTGGAAGCGCGCAGGGTCCTCACCCACCCGCCGACGGTGATCTCCTGTCCGTCAAAGCGATCCGGGCTCTCGTAAATGTCCTTGATGGCGGTAAGGTCTTTCATATTCCCAATCTCCTGTCTTGATTTCTGTCTTCACAAAAGGGCGATGCCGTTCTCGGCGCACCAGCGCAGCGTCGCCTCGTCCCAGACGCTGGCCTGGACCTCGCCGATGTGCGCCTTGTGCAGCAGCACCATGCACAGACGGGACTGGCCGATGCCGCCGCCCACGGTGAGGGGCAGCTCGCCGGACAGCAGGGCCCGGTGGTACGGCAGATCCATGCGCTCGGTGTGGCCGGACAGCTCCAGCTGGGCCATAAGGCTGCGCTCGTTGACGCGGATGCCCATGCTGGACAGCTCCACCGGACAGTCCAGCACCGGGTAATAGACGATCAGGTCGCCGTTCAGCTCCCAGTCGTCATAGTCCGGGGCGCGCCCGTCGTGGGGCATGCCGTCCGCCAGCGGCGCGCCGATCTTCATGATGAAGACCGTCCTGTGTTCACGGCAGACGGCCGCCTCGCGCTGCTTCGGCGTCAGCCGCGGGAACCGCTGGCGCAGCTCTTCCGACGTGATGAAGAAGACGTCCTCGCTGACGATGGGGTCGATGCCGTCGAAGGCGGTGCAGATCTGGATCTCCGTCTTCTTGATGGCCAGCACGATGTCGTAGACCGTGCTCTTGAGATAGTCCAGATTGCGCAGCTCGCCGGTGATGACCCGCTCCCAGTCCCACTGGTCCACGTAGATCGAGTGGAGATTGTCCAGCTCTTCGTCCCGCCGGATGGCGTTCATGTCGGTATAGATCCCCTCGCCGGGGAGATAGCCGTACTTTTTCAGCGCCATGCGCTTCCACTTGGCCAGCGAGTGGACGACCTCGACCTGGCGCTCTTTGCCGCGCACGTCGAAACGGACGGGCCGCTCGACGCCGTTCAGGTCGTCGTTCACGCCGGAACCGGACTCGACGAACATGGGCGCGGAGATGCGCTCCAGCGACATGACGTCGGCAAAGGTCCGCTCAAAGGTGTCCTTGACGGTCTTGATGGCAAGCTCCGTCTCCCGGACACCCAACAGGCTCTCATAGTGCTTCGGCAAGATTTTCATACGGTCTTTTCCTGTTCTTTCGCCGCCCGCTCCAGCGCGATCGACAGCTGATCCGGACAACTGGTGTTTTTGAAGCCGCAGCGGATCCCGCGCATCCGGCGAACGGCCTCGTCCACCGGCATCCCGGCGACAAGGCGGCAGATGCCCTGAAGGTTCCCGCTGCAGCCGCCCTCGACGGCCACGGAATTCACCACGCCGTTCTCCACGTCGACGGTCATCTTCCGGGAACAGACGCCTTTGGGATAGTAAACGTGTGTCATGTGGCTCCTCCGCTTATACTTCTCTTATTTTCTTATAATCATAGCATATTTTTCTCTTTTGGGCAACCGTCAACTTGCCCGCAAAACATAGAAATTCAACGGCGTGGAAAAGGATAAATTGTATACAATTTTCCCGGCCCCTCCCCGGGCCGCCGGAAGCGGCCCGATCAGCCTTGCTTTTTCCGGACCGTATGATATAATAGAAGCAACCACTCTCCGCGCTTTGCGCAGAAAGGACGTGTCCGTATGCAGACGCGCAAGAAACAGATCCTCGACCACATGATCGGCCAGCTTCCGCCCTATACCGTGGCGGACCGGCTGGTGATCTCCAAATGGACCTCCGTGGCCGGCCGCCACACGGAGCCCGGCGTGTTCGAACGCTATCCCGATCCGCCGAAGACCGTCCGTCTGGGCGACCCGTGGGTCACGTCCTACGACGAGACCGTCTGGTACTCCGCCTCGGTGACCGTCCCCGAGCGCTTCCGCGGCCGGAAGCTCCTGCTGGTCATCGACTTCGGCGGCGAGGCCATCGTCCGCATCAACGGCGCCATCGCCGGGGCGGTCAGCTCCAACATGAACGCGGGCTGGGTCCACCGCGACAAGGTCTTCCTGCCCGATCCCCTGCCAGAGGTCCTGAACATCGAGGTCGAGGCCACCGTCAACTCCGGCGGCTTCTGCGACGTGGTGCTGGCCGGGGGCTATTCCACCACCTATACGCTGGCCCGGGCCGAAATCGACGTGGTCGACGAGGCGGCCGACAGCTACTATACCGACGTGTGCATGGTCTCCCGCGCGATCCCCTGCATCCCGGACGAGGCGATCCGCGCCAAGGTCTACGCCGCGCTGGACGATTCGCTGCACGCCGTGGACTTCGACTTTGAGGACGAGTGCGTCCGCGCCTCGATCCCCGCCGCGGCCAAGCTGCTCTGGGACCGGCTGGCCCAGATCCGCTGGACGCCCCAGGGCGAGGTCGTCGTGACCGGTCACAGCCACATCGACGTGGCCTGGCTCTGGACGGTCAAAGAGGTCTTCCGCAAGAGCGCACGGACCTTTTCCAACACGCTGGAGCTGCTGGAGCGCTATCCGGACGCGGTGTTCACCCAGAGCCAGGCCGTCCTCTACGAGATGATCCGCACCACCTATCCCGAGCTGTACCCCCGGATCCGCGAGATGGTCCGGCGGGGCCAGTGGGACATCGTCGGCAACAGCTGGGTCGAGGCGGACACCAACATCGCCTCGGGCGAGGCGCTGATCCGCCAGCTGCTCTATGGCGAACAGTTCTTCCGGCGCGAGTTCGGCGTGACCTCGGACCTGTACTGGCTTCCCGACTGCTTCGGCTTTTCGCCCGCCCTGCCCCAGATCATCAAAAAGAGCGGCATGAAGTATTTCCTGACGGCCAAGCTGGCCGGGAACGACACCGACCGCTTCCCCCACACCTTCTTCCGCTGGCGCGGCACCGACGGCAGCGAGATCCTGGCCTATCTCCAGCGCACGCATTACGGTGACGAATACGAGCCGGAAAAGATCCAGAGCGCGTGGGACAAAAACGAGAACAAGGGCGTCACCGACGCGGTTCTGGGCATGTACGGCTACAGCGACGGCGGCGGCGGCCCCACCTTCGGGATGCTGGAAAACGGCCGCCGCATCGAAAAGATCCCCGGCCTGCCCGCGTCGCACCTGGGCCACGCCCGCGAGATCTTTGAGCGCGCCGAGACCAAGTGGGACGAGCTTCCCGCCTGGAACGGCGAGCTGTACTACGAGAACCACCGGGGCACCTATACGTCCCAGGCCTTCGTCAAGCGGAACAACCGCCGGGGCGAGCTGCTGCTGACCCGGGCCGAAGCCGCCGCCGTGGTGGCCGCGGCCCTGAACGGGACGCCGCTGGCCGATATGCGGTCCGACGGCTCGCTGGACGAGGCCTGGAAGCTGCTGCTGGTCAACCAGTTCCACGACATTCTGCCGGGGACCTCGATCCCGGAGGTCTACGTCAACACCAAGCTGGAACAGGAGAAGATGCTTTCGCTGGGCGAGGCGCACCTGTCCCGCTCGGTCGGGACCGTCGCCGCCCGCCTGCCGTCGGGCACGGTGTGTCTCAACCTGCTCTCCGTGCCGGTCACGGCGGCGGTCGCCGCCCCCGACGGGCGCGCCTTCGTGGCGCGGGACCTGCCGCCCATGGGCTGGCGTGTCTACGGCGAGCTTCCCGCCGACGAGCCCGTGACCGTCGGACCGGACCGGCTGGAAAACGAATACCTCTGCGCCCGGTTCGACAACGAGGGCCGCCTCGTCTCGCTGGTGGAAAAGACCACCGGCCGCGAGGCGCTGGCCGGACCGGCCAACCTGCTGACTGTCTACGCCGACAAGCCCGTCCACGAGAGCGCCTGGAACATGGAGGCGGACTACGTCAAAAAGTCCTGGCCTCTGCGGGCGGAAAGCATCGAGACCGACCGCGTCGGCGTCCGCGGGGTGATCCGCCTCCGCTACCGCTTCCACCGCAGCACGCTGACCCAGGAGATCTCCCTGTTCCCCGGCTCGCGCCGGCTGGACTTTGCCACCGAGGCCGACTGGGACGAGACGGAAAAGACCCTGCGCACGGACTTCCCGCTGGCCGTGCTGACGCCGTACGCCGCCTTTGACGTGGCCCACGGCGCGACTCTGCGCCCCACCCACCGCAACACCAGCTGGGACGAGGCCCGCTTCGAGGTGGCGGCCCACAAGTGGGCGGACCTGTCCGAGGGAGACTTCGGCGTCGCCCTGCTCAACGACTGCAAATACGGCTATTCGGCGCTGGACAACGTGCTGAGCCTGACGCTGCTGCGCTCGCCCAACTGCCCCGACCGGAAATCCGACCACGGGCACCACGAGTTCACCTATTCGCTCTATCCCCACGCGGGCTCCTGGCAGACGGGTGGCGTCTCCGCCGAGGCCTTCGCGCTGAACTTCCCGCCCGTGGTGACGGCCGGGGCCGGCGGGGAGCTTCCCGCCGAGGGCTCCTGGCTGGACTTTTCCGGCGCGGACGATATCCAGCTGGACTGCCTCAAGCCCGCCGAAGAGCAGAACGGCGTGATCCTGCGCGTCTACGAGACCAGCCAGCGGCGCGGGCGCGTCAGGGCACGGTGCGCGTTCCCCCTGACCGCCGTTTCCGAGCTGGATCTGCTGGAGCGGCCCGCCGACTTCGGCGGCGATCCCCGGCTGACCGAAGACGGCTTCTCCTTCGAGATCGGCCCCTTTGAGGTCAAGACCTTCCTGCTGCGCTGACCGCGCGGACGGCTCGTCCGTCGACCGGCTTTTCTTCCGAAACGAACGCCCCTGAACGTCCTTCCCGGTCGGGAAAGACGCTCAGGGGCGTCTGTCTTTCTTTTCCGTCCGCTCAGTCGTCGAATTCGGCCCAGGTCTTTCCGCCGTCGAACGAATGGTTGTACAGCGAGAAGGCCTCTGTCCGGCTCCCGCCGGAATAGACGCCGCGGTCCCGCTTCAGGAATCCGGCGTAAACCGGATCGTCCTCCGACGGATAGGCCAGCCAGACGTACACGATCTCGCGGGCATCCCGGTCCACCAGCGCATACTCCCAGGTCGAGCCGAAGCCGTCGACGGCCACGAAGGCGGGCTTCGGATAGCTGTCTTCGTCGTACCGAATCTCGTTGGTCCACGTCTGCTCTCCCTGGACGACGGTCTTGCGGATGGCGCCGAGCCGCCGAAGCTCTGCCTGAAAATCCTCCTCGCCGAACCCGGCCCGCAGCAGGATGCACCCGTCGGTGTCGAAAAGACCGGTCTTCAGCGACGAGAAGAACGTCGGCTCGATCAGCCGCGACAGATCGCCGTCCGGGAAAACGGACAGGTCCGAATCCAGGTCTCCGCCGTATGTCGCCCGGTAGTAGGCCTTGTCGAAGGCCTCGATCCCGCTCCGCTCGTCCCGGGGCCCGGACCGGGCAAGGGTGAAAAGTCCCGCCCAGACGGCCGCCCGGGTCAGCACCGCCGCCGTCAGGACCCCCAGCGCGATCAGAACGGTCAGCGCGATCTGTCTCTGTCTCTTCAGACGCTTGTAGTCCTTCAGGATCCCGATGATCTGCCGCTCGGACTCTTCGGCCCGGCGGTCCCGCTCGATCCGCTCGCCCTCCAGCAGCTCGTTGACGCTGACGCCCAGCGCGTCGCACAGCTCTTTCAGCACGGAATAGTCCGGCATGTTCCGGCCGGTCTCCCAGCGGCTGACCGTCCGGCCGCTGACGCCGAGCCGCTCGGCCAGCGCCTCCTGCGTCAGCTCCCGCTCCCGGCGCATCTCGCCGATGAATCTTCCGATCTTTTTCTGGTCCACAGTGTGCGCGCTCCTTTTCCCGTTTGCCGCCATGATACGCCGCCGGGCGAGATCTGTACAGGACACAAAGCGAGAATCCCGCTTTTTCGCGGCCCGGCACTATGATACACCCTTCCCCGGCGGCGCGCAAGCCCTATTTTGACAAAGCCCCGCCGGACCGGCGGGGCTTTGTCGCTTTTTTCGTTTCCGGGCTTTTCCGCCGTGCGGCGGGAAAATGCCTTACCGGCCGAACAGGGAGAACCGCTTTTTCTCCCACGGCTCCGTTTTGACCTCTGTGACCGTATAGCCGGTCGCCCCGACGACCCTTTTCAGCTCTTCCGGGTCGATGGGTTCTTCGCACACGATCTCCGTCCGCTTTTTCGCGCGGGAGGACTTCACGTTCTTCACGCGGAACGCCTGACGGACCGCGTCGTTGACGTGGGCCTCGCACATACCGCAGGCCATGCCCTCCACCGTTGCTGTGATCTTGACCATTGTTCTCTCCTCTTTTTTATTCCGGCACCTTCAGCGCCTCGACCATGTCGATCTTCCGGTTCTTTCCCGCGACCATCCATCCCACCAGCAGCGAAACGCCGAAGGTGAGCAGCGTGCTGACCGTGAACGTCGCCCAGCCCAAAGACAGGGCCATCTCGTACTCGGCGGCCAGCGCGTTCAAAAGACACTGCAGCACGCCGATCCCGGCCGGGATGCCGACGGCGACGCCCAGCACGGTCATCCACAGGTTCTGGCTGATCAGCAGCCGCCCGATGCGGCGGTCCCGAAAGCCGATGACCTTCAGCGCCGCCATCTCGCGGTACCGCTCGGTATAGTTCATGACGCCCAGATTGTACAGCACGACGATCCCCAACACCACCGCCGCGACGGCCAGCAGCACGACCATCAGATCCATGATCTGCATGAACGTGTCGAACGAGTCCAGAACGCTCTGACGGGTCTGAACGTTGACGATGCGCGCGTCCGCCTCGATCTCCGTTTCGGCGGTATAGATCACGTTGGTGACGTAAGGATAGCCGATGCGCTCGGCGCAGGCCTCGGTCATGACGACGCTCTCCGTCATGGACCGCACGGTCCCGGCCACCCGGGCCGTATAGCTCTTGTCGCTGCCGAAGGGTGAAAAGCGCAGCGTGTCGCCAGGCTCCAGCCCGTGGGCCTCGGCGATGCGCCGGCAGAGATAGACCCCGTCGTCCGACAGCTCGATGAAATTCGAGTCCGTGTCCACGAAGCGGACCAGCCCGCTGCGCAGGCCGTAGACCTCGACTCCCACGAACGCGCCGTCCACCTGGACGCTGGACTGGGCCAGACGGTCCCCGTCGTACCGCTCGGAGAGCTCGGCGGCGTCCGCCGCGGAGACCGACGCGGCATCCAGATTGACGCGGCTCTCATAGCGGATCGCCTCGTCATAAAACAGCCGGATGAAGGCGTCCGCCGTGTCCTTCATGCCGAGAGCGCCCACCAGCAGCACCGTACAGCCCACGATGCCGAACAGCGTCATACCGCTCCGCGCCTTGTGGCGCAGACTGTCCCTCAGGTTCCACTTGGTCCCGAAGGACAGCCGGTCCCAGAGCCGCGTGCGCTCCAGCAGCAGGCTGCGGACCTTTTGGGGCACATAGGGGCGCAGCGAGTCCGCCGCGGTCCCCTTCAGCATGGCCCGCACCGACCAAAGCCCCACCAGGAGCAGAAAGCCGTTGACCGCCGCCAGGACGATCCACACGAAGGGCGGCGCGTGGAGCGACCAGTCGTCCATGTCGAGGTACGTGCCCATGGGGCCGCCCGGGTTCATCAGATACCACCCCAGCAGCCATCCCAGCAGCAGGCCGAGGGCCGTGCCCGTCAGACCGACGGTCAGCGCATACGAGACGTAGTGACGTGTGATGCGCCCGTCGCGGAAGCCCAGCGCCTTGAGCGTTCCGATCTGGGTCTTTTCCGAGGCGGTCAGCCGGTGCATGGTGGTGACCATGGTCAGCACCGCGATGCCCAGGAACAGGACCGGCAGGATGCCGCCCATGGTCTTGCCCTCCTCGCTCTCGCCCATGGCCTCGGCATAGGACACGACGTCGTCCTTGGACAGGACCAGCATGGTCCGGCCCAGGGCCTCGTCGACCCGTTCGGAGAACGCCGTCTTGTCCAGCCCGGACAGCGCGTTGATCTGCGTGTAGAACGCCCGGCCGAGGACCCGCTCCAGCAGCGACGGCGCCGCATAGACGAAGCCGTAGGCGGTATAGTCCGGCATGAGCTGGGTCTCGTCCGGCAGACAGATGAGGTACTCGCCGGCTTTGATCAGACCGCGGACGGTCCCGGCGATCTCCAGCCCCTTGTAGGTCAGCGTCAGCCCGTCGCCTACGGCGATCCCGTTGGCCTCGGCGTACCGGTCGGACAGCCAGAAGCCCCCGGCGTCGGCCGCGTCGTAGGCGCCGCCGGAGGTCACGAGAAAGCCGGAGACCGCCGGATCCTCCGTCACGGTCAGGGCCAGCACGTCCGCGTCGTCCTTGACCATGGTATTGACCGACAGCCACCGTGCCGCGGCGGAGACGCCGTCCAGCGCCTCGACCGCCCGGCGGTCCTCTTCGGAAAAGCCGGTCTCGGACAAAACACGGAAATCCGCGAACCCCGTCTTTTCGAAGAACGAGGCGGTGTCCCGCTCGATGGTATACCATTCGACGTTGAACCCCACGAACACGCCGATCCCGATGGCGATCATGACGATCATCGAGAGGAACTGGGCGCGATAGCGGCCCATGGTGCGCAGCAGCTTCTTCCGCATGCTCACCACTCCACCTCTTCCACCGGCAGAGGCGACGCCACCTTTTCCACCGAGCGGACGGTCCCGTTCTTCACGCGCACCACCACGTCCGCGATCCGGGCGATGCTCTGGTTGTGGGTGACGACGACGATGGTCTTGCCGTAGGTCCGCGCCATAGTCAGCAGGACCTTGAGAACGGCGCTTCCCGTTTCAGAGTCCAGCGCGCCGGTGGGCTCGTCACACAGCAGGATCTCCGGGTTCTTGGCCAGCGCCCGGGCGATGGAGACCCTCTGCTGCTCGCCGCCGGAGAGCTCTGCGGGGAATTTCTTCATGTGGTCTGCCAGACCGACGGCCGCCAGCATCTCGGCGGTGTCCAGCGCGCGCGGCGCGATCTCCCGCACCAGATCCACGTTTTCGCGGACGGTGAGCGTCGGGATCAGGTTGTAGGACTGGAACACGAACCCCACCTTGGCGGCGCGATAGTCGGCCAGCTCGTCCCGGTTCAGGCGCGAGATGTCCTGACCGTCCACGACGACGGTGCCCTCCGTCGGACTGTCCAGCCCGCCCAGAAGGTTCAGCAGCGTGCTCTTGCCCGCGCCGCTGGGGCCGAGGATCACGATCATCTTTCCCTTCTCCAGCTCGAGATCCACGCCGGAAAGGGCCCGCTGCTCGTGGTCGCCCACGGTGTACACGCGGCTCACGTTTTGGAATCGAACGACTGTCATATAGTAACTCCTGTCAGGATTCGGAATAAAAAACGGGGGCGCGTGAGTTTCCCCCGCGCCCCCGTTTTTTTCAGTGATTGTGGCAGGAGCCGCCCATGGGGCATGTGCTGCATTTCCCGCCGCAGGAGGACTTTCCCTTCTGCTTATCGCGGACCAGCACCGTGATGGCGACGGCGACGACCGCGGCCAGAACCAGGCAGATCAGAAGGACGGCAAGGTGTTCTGCGATCCATGCGAACATGTGAAACAGCTCCTTTCACAAGAGAGATTGGCTAAGACGTCTTACCTGGACGTTTTGACCGTCTTGGTCAGCGTCGTGGACTCCTTGTACTTTTTGATGAACAGCATGTAGACCAGAAGGACGAGGAAGGCGACGGCGAAGACGAGGCTGATGATGTTCAGCGCCGGGGCGTCCATCAGCGAGCCGCTGAACAGGTTGCCGAACTGGTTGACCATCAGGGCGACGACGTAGGCGAAACCGCACTGATAGGCGATGGCGAACCAGGTCCACTTGGGCGAGTTCATTTCGCGCTTGATGGCGCCGATGGCCGCGAAGCACGGGGCGCACAGCAGGTTGAACACCAGGAACGAGAAGCCGGCCACCGGCGTGAACGCCGCGGCGATGGCTTTCCAGGCGTGGCCCTCGGCGCCGTAGAGGATACCCATGGTGCCGACGATGTTCTCCTTGGCCACAAGGCCCGTGACCGAGGCGACCGTGGCCTGCCAGTTGCCCCAGCCCAGCGGGGCGAAGATCCAGGCGACCGCGCTGCCGATGCGGGCGAGGATGCTGAACTCGATCTCGTCCTCCGCCAGCATGCGGAAGGCGCCGTCGACCCAGCCGAAGAAGGAGAAGAACCAGACCACGATGGTGGACAGCAGGATGACCGTGCCGGCCTTCTTGATGAAGGACCAGCCGCGCTCCCACATGGACCGGAGCACGTTGCCCAGCGTCGGCAGATGGTAGGCGGGCAGCTCCATGACGAAGGGGGCGGGGTCGCCGGCGAACATCCTGGTCTTTTTCAGGATCACGCCGGAGATGATGATGGCCGCCATGCCGATGAAGTAGGCCGAGGTCGAGACCAGAGCCGAGCCGCCGAAGATGGCGCCGGCGATCATGGCGATGAAGGGGACCTTGGCGCCGCAGGGGATGAAGGTGGTGGTCATGATGGTCATGCGGCGGTCGCGCTCGTTTTCGATGGTCCGCGAGGCCATGATGCCCGGGATGCCGCAGCCGGTGCCGATGAGGATCGGGATGAAGGATTTGCCGGACAGGCCGAAGCGGCGGAAGATCCGGTCCAGAACGAAGGCGATGCGGGCCATATAGCCGCAGGCCTCCAGAATCGCCAGCAGCAGGAACAGGACCAGCATCTGCGGCACGAAGCCCAGGACCGCGCCGACGCCGGCGACGATGCCGTCCAGGATCAGGCCGCTGAGCCACTCAGGTGCGTTGGCCTTTTCCAGCAGATTGCCGATCAGAACGGGAACGCCGGGGACCCAGACGCCGTAGTCGGCGGGATCCGGCTCGTCGAAGCCGTTCTTCTCAAAGTATTCGACCGCCTCGAGGTAGGACAGCGCGTTGGTCTCTTCCTCGTCCGCACCGTCCGGCACTTCGGAGTAATAGACGTCGATCTCGCTCTCCTCCAGCGTCTCTTCGTCCTCGACGGTGTACTTGACCGAGGTCTCGTCCGAGGTGAACGCCTTCATGCCGGCCAGCGCCGCGTCGGCGTCGAACGCCTCGTCCTCCAGGTCGAAGCCCTGGTCGAAGGCGTCCACGGCGTTCGCCGCGGCGCCGTATTCGTCGGCCGCGTCCCCGTAGGCGCCGCCGCCGATGCCGAACAGGTGGAACCCGTCGCCGAACAGGCCGTCGTTGGCCCAGTCGGTGGCCCAAGAGCCCACGGTGACCATGGAGATGTAATAGACCAGGAACATGACCACGATAAAGATCGGAAGGCCCAGCCAGCGGTTGGTGACGATCCGGTCGATCCGGTCGGACGCCGACATCCGGCCGGCGTTCTTTTTCCGGTAACAGGCCTTGATGACCCCGGCGATATAGACGTAGCGCTCGTTGGTGATGATGCTCTCGGCGTCGTCGTCCAGTTCTTTCTCGGCGGCCCGGATGTCGGCCTCGATGTGGGACAGAACGTCCGGCGCGATCTTCAGGTTTTCCAGCACCTTGCCGTCCCGCTCGAAGACCTTGACGGCGTACCACCGCTGCTGCTCTTCGGGCATACCGTGCACGGCGGCCTCTTCGATGTGCGCCAGCGCGTGCTCCACCGGGCCGGAGAAGGTGTGCTGGGGAACGGTCTTGCCGTTTTTGGCGGCGTTGACGGCGGCCTCGGCGGCCTCGGCGATGCCCGTGCCCTTCAGGGCGGAGATCTCGACCACCTTGCAGCCCAGCTGACGCGAAAGCTCAGCCGTGTCGATCTTGTCCCCGTTTTTGCGGACCACGTCCATCATGTTGATGGCCACGACCACCGGGATCCCCAGCTCGGTCAGCTGAGTCGTCAGATAAAGGTTGCGCTCCAGGTTGGTGCCGTCCACGATGTTCAGGATCGCGTCCGGCCGCTCGGCGATCAGATAGTTCCGCGCCACGACCTCTTCCAGCGTATAGGGCGAAAGCGAGTAGATGCCGGGCAGGTCCGTGACGACGACGCCGTCGTATTTCTTCAGCTTGCCCTCTTTCTTCTCCACCGTGACGCCGGGCCAGTTGCCAACGAACTGGTTGGAACCCGTCAGCGCGTTGAACAACGTGGTCTTGCCGCTGTTCGGGTTTCCCGCAAGTGCGATTCTCAGATCCATTTCGATTCTCCTTTTCAAAAGTTAGCTTTTGCTAACCTTCGCTCACAATAATACGGGGGCCGCTTCCCCCAAAGAGACTTATTCGACCTCGATCATTTCCGCGTCCGCTTTGCGGATCGAAAGCTCGTACCCACGGACGTTGACCTCCACCGGATCTCCCAGCGGGGCGACCTTGCGGACGTAGATCTCGACCCCGCGGGTCACGCCCATGTCCATGATGCGGCGCTTGACCGCCCCTTCGCCGTGCAGACGGACCACACGGACGGTCTCGCCGATCTTGACGTTCCTCAGTGTTTTCATCCTGCTCTTCTCCTCCTGTGCTCATGCTTTTCCGCTATCTTGTCCCCGTCTCCCCCTCCGGGACCGACGGGAGTCAGACCATGATCTTGCGCGCCATGTCCTCGTTGATGGCGATCCGCGACTCTTTGACCTTCACGATGACGTTTCCGCCCATGACGTTGATCAGCGTCACGCCGCCTCCGGCCACGAAGCCCAGATCCTCCAGATGCTTTTTGATCTCCGGACTTCCGCCGACCTTTTTGATGATGACTTCCTTGCCTGCGTCCGCAAGCACCAGCGGCATCATATCCCAGCGCCCTCTCTTTCCTGCGGCCTTTTCCCGGACCGCTCCGCGGGGAAAGCGACCGCCCGTTTCCCGGAAGCCCGGCCGCGTCTCCTTGCCGGGCGCGGCCGCCGGGCTTTGCCTTTTTCTCCCGGCCGCGTTTGCCGGAACTTTGTTAGCTTAAGCTAACTTTCACGTATATTATAGTTACTCTATGCTAACTTGTCAAGAGGGCGATGCAAAAAAAATTGATCAAAAAACCCGCTTTTCGTCCGCTTCTTTTCGTCGATCCTTGCCCATGCGACGGCGCCGCGGCGCGCTTTTCTCCCGCGCCGCGGCGTGAAAAAGGGCGGCCGCGCCCGCGGACCGCCCGTTCCTCTCCCGTTATTTGCCCGCTTCCGCCGGTCCGGCGGAGCCGGACTCCCGCTCCTCCGCCGGCCGGTCCAGCCGCGGCAGCTCCGTCATCCGCAGCTTGGCGCAGCCGTACGGGACCAGGTCGACCTCCTCCTCGCCGCCGATGGGCTCGACGGACGCCGGGACCTTCGCGCAGACGGACTCGTATCCGTCCTCCAGTCCCCAGTCGATGCGCCGCACCCGGGCCCGGACCGTGACCGGCGGCTCGGCGCCCGAGAACGGGGTGCGCCCCGCCCCGACCCGCCGCACCGACAGCGCGCCGCCGCAGTATGCGTATCCCCAGTCGGAGAGCGGCAAAAGCTCGTAATCGCAATAGGGGGCCTTCCGCTCCACCCCGTCCCGCTCGTACTCGCAGGGCCTCGCCTCATACCGGATCGGAAGAGAAAAGACCAGCGCGCCGCACTGCACCGCGGTCAGCCCGCCCGGCCGGGGAACAAAGCGCGGCGTTGTCTCAAAGGCCAGCTCCAGATCCACGGGGCGTCCGGCCGAAACGGCGACGGACAGCTCGCGCCGGTCCGCCGTTTCTCCGTTCACCGTCAGCCCTTCGGCGAAGGACGGGATGCGGATCTTCAGCGTGAAATCCTCGTCCCCCTCGGCGTGGTAGCGCACCCGGTTCGTAAAGGGATAGTCCGTCTCCACCCGGACCCGGCGGCCGCCGTCGTCCAGCTCGGCGGGGACCATCAGCGCGCTGATCACGGCGTCGCCCCGGTGCAGGAACGCGGACAGCGCGAATTTCGGCCAGCCCTGGCCAAAATTCGCCGTACAGCAGCCGTAGTTCGGCTCGAGCCCGAACAGGTGAGCCTCCGGCCCGTTGGTCCGGAAGACCGCCTTTCCCGGGAACCTCTCACAGGCGATCTGATTGCTCATCTGGTCGTACTGGTGGGTCCACATGTCGTCGCTGACGGCGGCCGGCAGCGCGTTGAAGGCCAGAAGCTCCAGCCGCTCGGCCCATTTCGCCTCGCCGGTGCGGGCGTACAGCAGCTCGTAGGAGTACATCTGCTCCACCACCGCGCACAGCTCCGTGCCCTGGATGGGACTCAGACCGGACAGGCACTCGTCTCCCGTGAACAGCTCCACCGCCGTCCCGTTGTACCGCGCCAGGATCTGCCGCAGGCGCTCGGCCCGGTCGGTGTACGGCTCGCCCAGCAGGTCGCAGCTCACCACCTCGGCCTTCAGCATCATGGCCAGATTGACGATGTGGGTCTCAAAGCGCCAGCGGTTCAGCGGCCGCTCCCAGAGTTCGGTGAAGGAGGCGTAATCCGCCCCCTGGTCCCGCAGGATCCGGACCAGCTCCGGCAGCCAGGGCTCCCCGCAGCGGTCGTAGACGGACCGGATCGCTGACACGCCCTCGAACCAGCGGAATTTTCCCCAGCCGAACAGGCGGATCGTCCCGCTCTTCAGCAGCTCGTAATAGTTTTTCAGCACCCGGTACAGCGCCGGCGGGATCCGTTCGTCCCCGGAACAGTCGTAATAGACCGACAGGACCTTTGCGATCAAAAGCACCGCCCAGGTGTCATAGCACTCCCGCTCGTCGTCCGCGCAGGGACAGATCCACCCGTCCGGCCTCTGGGCCGCCAGGATAGCGTCGATATAGGCCCCGGCCCGGCGGATCCGGTCCTTGTCCTCCAGCAGATACGCCAGCGGGATAAAGCCGTCCAGCCAGTACGGCACCCGCTCCCACCCCTCGCGGGAGCCGCCGATCCAGGCGCTGTCCCGAACGTCCGGCCAGACCTTGTCCAGGTTGCCGCTCAGGCCCTCCGCCTGGATCTCCAGCTGCCGCCGCAGCCATCCCTGCGGCCGGATCTCCTTCGCCGTGTACGGTGTCCAACGGTCCATCTGTCTTCCTCCCCTGCGGAGCGCAAGCTCCGCTCTTTTTCCATGCGCGCGGTCCCCCGCGCGAAACAGATCCCCGCCGATCGTCAGGGCGCGCCCCCATCCGGTCCGCGGGGCAAAGCGCGCGCGGCCGCACGGGAAAACCTTATCGCGCATCAGGTCCCCATATAGGCTTCAAAGCGGAAATCGGGTCGATAATGCTCCCGAAAATACAGATCCGCCTTTTCAGCGAACCGCCTTGGCGTTGCGGGCCCCCGTCCGAGGTCAAGGCCTTCGGCCGTCGCGGTCCAGATAAGATACGGCTCCAGCGGAAGGACGTCCTTCACCTTCATTTCGCTTCCGTCACGGATCAGAAGGCCGTCCGCTGCGATCCGTCTCATGTCGAAATAGAATCTCGCCCCCGGCTCATACGGCCGGTCCCAGTCCATTTCGATCCGCCGTTTTTCCCTGGAGCTGACGACGATCTCGCCGGTAACGCCGGAGCCGAACAGAATATAATCCCTTAACTCCGCCGGGTCGCCCAAAAGCCTGCCGATCGGCTCCTCCCCCGCGAAGAAGCCCTCTTGAGCCAGACGGTTCCAGGATTTCAGGCACTCGTCCCGGACGATGCGCTCATAGCATTCCGGCGTGGTGCTGTGGATCATGACCGGAGGCTCGTGATCTCTGAGGACGCGATCCCGGCAGGAATGACCTCTGTAGCAGTCCAGGGCGTCGTCCAGCTCTTTCCGGCCCAGCGCCAAAACGATTTTGTGACCGGCGGCCCCGTGATAATCGATATAATCCCCCAGGGCCATTTTCCAGTTCAAATGGTATTTCCCGACGTCGAGCACATACGCTCTGCCGTTTTCTCCTCCGACGCGCATGCGGTAGTCCCCGTCCGTCAGGGAAAAGACCGTCCACGAATCGTCATAGGGCTCCCCGGTGTCCGGGTCTAAGGTGTTCGCCGTATACCGGTCGACGCGTCGCTGCACGATGATCCCTCCTTGTGAAGCGCGGGCTCCGCTCTCAATGTCATAGTAGTTTCCTTGTATACCCTGGCCTTTTTGAAAAAGCATGGTCATTGAAATATGGAGTTTTCCCGGTTTTTGATTCTTTTACATTGCCGATTCATGCAGGACCGTCATCGTTATACCCGGTTTTCAGCTCAATGTACTTGATATCCATAAAGTATCTCTTTTCGGCATACGGCAGAGATTATCATTCAACCTGTAGTTAGGAACCGACTCGAGACATCAATTCGGCTGGTTCCGCATGCCTCGGAGCGCAAGGTTCAATCGCCCCAATCTACCTCGACGTTTTTCTTGCCGCACACCACGCAGGTATACTCGGTCGAGGAGGCTCCGCCCTGAAACCGCTGCGGGTTTACTTTACTCACCTTCCAGAGATGATCCCCTCTTTCACAGTTCTCCTTCAACTCGTCAGGGACCATGTTCGCTTCTTTCAGCCTCCGGACGGCCGCTTCACGGTTTTGGATCGGCTCTGATTTCCGCAAGGCGATCTGAATATAGTCGCGTTCTTCCCCGCAGACGCGGCAAATCTCTGCGCATTTGCCGGGGACAAGACTGAACTGATGGACTTCGATCGCGTGGCTGCAGCGCGCGCATCGGAGAACACACTTTTTGTCGGTCGGCCGGTAATCATGTTCGATATCGATGATATTTCCGCAAATCCTGCATTCTCCCTCGCACCAGAGCTTCTCCTGTCCGAAAACGTTTTTCCGTCTCTGTCTGTAGAAATAATCATGGCCTTCCCTGCGGGTCCGGCCGCACTTCCGGCATTTGCAGCCGTTCCAGTCATGCTGTTCGTCGCGCGTTTTCCCGCACTTTGCGCATTTGCAGCCGTCCCATTTGTGAAACAAGCACGCCATGGCGTTCCCTCCCGATCCTAAATCTATTCAATCGTCAGTCTTGACAGCTTCATGCCGGTTTCCTACATACCGCTCTTAATGTCATAATCGTACCAGCGCCGCTCCTCCTCTGTCATTTTGACGTTGATCCTCACGCCAAGGCGGCGTCCCGGATGCTGCGCCGGGCCTCGCGCCTCATCTCGTAGCCATATCCTCCGTGGATATTGCAGGCGATGGCCGCCGGTTCCTCGTCGGCACCGAGCTGACCGGGACGTTCGAAAGCCTGCCTCGGCATCAAGGGCGCGACGGATAAGACACACGCAGGTTTCTCGATCGGCCGAATGAGGTCGGCGGCCGTTTTCCGGTACCCGTCCGGCTTCCCCTTGAGCGTCTCGACGGCGGCCTGTGCGCGGCTCTCGTCAATACCGATCCCGCAGACGGTGCAGCGAACGGTCCCGTCCTCTTCGGAAGGGGCGAGATCGTGGTCCCTGTTGCGCACGGCGCCGCACTGCGTGCACCGGCAGCCGGCCCACCTGTGGGATTTCTTGTCGCCGCTTAAGGCGCGCAGGCCGTGCATTTGTAATTGCACGTCCCCGGGACGTGCTCCCACCTGTGGTTATAGCCCGATGTTGCACCGCACCATGTACACGTGCAGCCGTTCCACTCGTGTTTACCATCTTTGCGGCCGCACCAGGAAACACGTCGCCTCGCAGCGCCCGGTTCTTTGTGTCAATCGTGACCGCCGAATCAATTGCGCTCGCCGCAGCGCGAGCATTTGCAGCCATCCTGTACCGATCACGGAAGTCCTCCCGTCCCGCAATCCGGGCGGGCTGCGGCCTGTCAGTCAAGAACGCTCCCGCTGCACCGGATCTGTTCGGCGAGTCTCTCATAAAACCCGGTATAGAACGCAATCCTCGATCTCCAAATTTCCGCGGCTGTTCTCGTTCCCATCGGCAGCTCTGCCAGTTCTTTCAGCCTGCAAAGCCGCCCCGCCGCATATCCGGCCTTTTCTTCCAGATCCTTTTCCAGAAAGCGGTCGTGGACGAGCGTCTCATGAATTCGATAGGCGTCAAACCGATCGATGTTGTCCGCGTCGCCGACGGACAGCGCGAACGGCGTCCGCTCTCCCTCAAAGTCCGCTTCGTCATCCACATGGATCGCGATCCCGTAGCAGATATCGTTGACCCGATCCTCCGGGATCCCAAGCCTAACCAAAAACGGACGGGCGATCCCGGCCGAGCGTCTTCCATGGTCCTTCCAACCGGTCTCTCCAAACTCCTCACAGTAGGAAACGTCGTGAAGAAGACACGCGACGACCATCTCTGCTTCGTCAAAGCCCTCCATCCGGGCGATCTGCCGTCCGATATTGGCTACACGGTACGTGTGCTCGATCCGATAAGCTTTTGCGTCTCTGTGGCAATCCAAATAGATCGCGGCGTCAAATTGCTGTTTAAGAAACGCTTCGGTTTTTGAGATCCATTCCTGCTTCAGCATCGCAGCTCCTTCAAAACCTCGTTTTTCTTTGCGTGAGGCCGTCTTTTTATCATCATATCACAGGCACAGCGAAAAAGCAAGAACACCGTCCGAGATCTTAAAAACGTTTTGCGAAGGGAATCCCCTGCCCGGAGAACGCCGTCCCCCGGCGCGGCGGCAGCCCAAGGCCGGCGCATCCGAGGCGCCGCTCCCTTCCCTGAATCGGTGCAGTATCTCTTTTCCCGTCATGCGGCCTCGCAACCCCCGATCCCGTGAGACGATCCCGGCAAAAAAACGCCCTTGTCCGGATGGACAAAGGCGTTTTTCGTGGCTCCCCCTGTCTGGCTCGAACAGACGACCCTGCGGTTAACAGCCGCATGCTCTACCGACTGAGCTAAGGAGGAGTGTAGGCATCGACCTATCTTCCCGGGCCGTCGCCAGCCAAGTATTGTCGGCACGAACGAGCTTAACTTCCGTGTTCGGGATGGGAACGGGTGGACCCTCGCCGTCATTGACACCTACTGTTCACTTTTCCGAAAGGCGTTTCCGCTTTTCGATGACCCGTGGGAGAATCGAACTCCCGATTCCGGCGTGAGAGGCCGACGTCTTAGCCGCTTGACCAACGGGCCGCTGCACCTTCAGGGACTCGAACCCGGGACCCACTGATTAAGAGTCAGTTGCTCTACCAACTGAGCTAAAGGTGCTTACCTTGGATGTACCAAGAAAACCGAACATTTTATTTCTTACCGCTTTGTATTTGGCAGGGGACCTGGCGAGCCCTCAAAGGATGAGGTCAAGCCCTCGACCGATTAGTACGTACAAGCTGCATACATTACTGCACTTCCACCTTACGCCTATCACCTTGTAGTCTTCAAGGGGTCTT
This sequence comes from Clostridiales bacterium, assembly GCA_016285815.1. GTDB lineage: Bacteria > Bacillota > Clostridia > Oscillospirales > QAMX01 > SIG499. The sequence continues at coordinate 155 of JAEERN010000020.1, read as the reverse complement.
ACCTGATTTAATCAGTGGGATATCTTATCTTAGGGGGGGCTTCACGCTTAGATGCTTTCAGCGTTTATCTCTTCCGCACATAGCTGCCCAGCTGTGCCACTGGCGTGACAACTGGTGCACCAGAGGTGCGTCCATCCCGGTCCTCTCGTACTAAG
>JAEERN010000105.1 GCA_016285815.1 Clostridiales bacterium | reverse complement strand
GGCGTCCGCCGGGTCGCCGGCCGCTTGCGCGGCGGGCGGGAACAGGGGCAGCAGCAGGCCTGCGCAGAGCAGGAGCGCAAGCGGTCTGGTCCAGCGTTTCACGGCTCGTTCACCTCCTGTGCGCTCATGGCGTCGAGCGTTGCGGCGTCGATCCGGCCGACGCGCTTTACCACCAGCCCGGCGGCATCCGGTTCGACGGTGTAGAACGTGTTGGTCTCATCGTCGTAGGACAGGAAATCGCCGGTCTCAGCCAGCACGTGCGGCGCGCTCCAGCGGCCCTCCGCATTGTACGAAAGAGGATGGGCGAAAAAGCGGTCCGCCGTCAGGACCACGTTCCAGAAGACGCCGTCCGGCGTCCGGTAGATCGCCGCATAGCCCGGGTGCTTCTCCCGGCCGCCGGAGACGGGCTGTTCGCCGAGATAGCCGCCGTTCACGTCGAAACAGGCGGTGAGCTCTGCGTCTGCGAAGCCGCGGGCGGCGTATTCCCGCAGGGCCTCTGCCTCGGTCCGCAGGGCCGCGGCCGAGGCGCTTTTCCGGCCGGAGATGCTGCCGAGCTCGGAGAGATACTCCTCCGCGGGGGGCCATTCGGCGCTCCCCGTGGGGACGGTCCGGTTTTTTCGGCGCGCGAGGACCACGCCCAGCACGGTGCCGAGGATCAACAGAACGGCCAGCAGCCCCCCGAAGAGAAGCCAGAAGAGCACGGCCTTTTTTCGTTTTTTCGGTACGGAGACCGGCGGTGCGGTCCAGCCGCATCGGAGGCACCGGTCCGAGTTCCCCAGCGGCGCTCCGCACTGTCCGCAGAAACGGGCCATCAGGATCCCTCCCATGGTAAAAATGAAACGGCAGGGACGTTGGGACGTCTCGCCGATCGCGGCGGAATGATTTTGTTCTTTTATCAAATAGTAACATATCGCAATATCCTTGTCAAGCGGAACTTTACGGCCGCAGACGGTTCGGCCGGTCCTTCAAATTTTCCGCCGCGGCAGAAAAAAACCCCCCGCGGGGGGGAGGACCGGCGGTCCGGACCCGCATGGGGGGCGAGGCGGCGAAAGGCCGCGGACTTATCAAGGCTTTGCCTGGCCCGGCGGCGAGGCGAGGGCGGCGAAGAACTGTTCCCGGGTCAACCGGACGTCGGGCCGGAACCGGTCGGACATGGCGTAGTTGATCAGGCTCTTCAGCACATAGTCCACGGCGGGGTCGGCCAGATCCGACCGGGCGTGGTTCAGGGTGCTGACCAGGACGCGGCCGCGCCCGAGGCGGAACTCAAACAGATAGGCGCGCCGGTGAAGCGCGGGGTCCACACCGTACAGAGCGGCGTCCGCCGGCAGGGCCAGAGCGTCCAGATCCACGGCGGGGGCCTGTTCGACGGCGCCAAACAGGTCCAGCTGCCAGCCGCCGGTGTAGGGCAGCATGGCCGTGGCCGGGTGCGGCTCGACGACGCCGCACATCTGGCTGTTGTTGGTGTGGTTCAGATACCAGATCTCGCCCGCCTCCCACCAGGGGGCCTTGAAGCTGCTGCCCGTCACCGTGCAGCGGAAGGTGTCCGCTCCGGCCAGCAGCAGCAGAGACGCGCCGCGCTCGACGGCCTCGGTCATGCCGCCGTAGAGAAAGCCGGTGATCAGGAGCTGGTCCTCGCCGATGGGCTGGGGGATGGTGAAATAGCGGAAGGGGACGCCGGCATCCTGCAGCAGGGGCCGGGCGAGATAGTGGAGATAGATCTCCTTTTCCCGGCCGACGGACACCGGCGGGCAGACGAACAGGGGCCATTCGCTGCGGACCGTCAGGCCGCCGCCCTCGAAAACGGCGGAGAGGACGTACCGCGTCTCCGCTGCGGGCGAGGGCAGGGTCAGCTCCCACCGCGCGGCGTCGGACAGGCCGCCGGGGCGAAGGGCAAGCCCGGTCTGAACGGCCTGTCCGTCGGAGAGCGACAGGGTCAGGGTCCCGGCGTCCGGAAGATCCGGGCCGAAGGCCGAAAGCCGGAAGGCCAGCGCGGTCTTTTCGCCGGCGCGGAAGACCGCGCGGGCCGTGTCCCACAGCAGGACGGTCTGGCGGTTGAAGCGCCGGAATTCCTCCGCGGTGAAGGCCTTGTCCTCGAAAAAGGGGTTCAGGATCCCCTGGGTCGTCTCGTAATAGTCCGCCAGGGTCCAGACGTGATAGCCGCAGAAGAAAGGCGAAAGCCGCGCCTTTTCGATGTTCAGCCGGTGACACAGCTTCTGGAGGGACAGCGAACAGGCGAGGGCCTTGTCGTACAGGGCCCGCTTTTCCGGTGCGTCCAGCAGGCGCGCCAGCGCCTCGAGCCGCCGCGGCCGAACGGCCTCCGGCCCGTACCGCCCGAGATCGGCCGCATCGGGCACGGTGGTGTAGTTTCCCATCTCGTGGACGAGCTGGGGCTTGCCGGAATCGTCCCGCAGGAACAGGTCGTCCCACTCGCGCCAGGGCAGATAGTCGGTGTACTCCGCCGGGCAGATGCTGGCGAAGTCCGAAAAGTCCGGCGCGTCGGCGGCGGTGAAGACGCCGTCGGTGGAGCTCACGGGGCGGAAGGGGTCCAGCCGCCGGGCCTCGGCGCAGAGCTCGGCGTCGAAGGGAAAGCCCCACTCCATCTCGTTGCCGCCGCACCAGACCGCGATGCAGGGGTGGTGGCGGTACGCCCGGATCAGCGCGCGCCACTCGTCCAGGAAGGGCCCCTTGTTTTCGTCGTTCAGCTGCTCCCGCGGGACGTTGGCCAGCGCCAGCTCCGGCTGGAGCAGAAGGCCCAGCTCGTCGGCGGCGTCCAGAAAGGCCTCGAAGGGGAAGTGGCTGTGGTGCCGCGCGAAGTTGAAGCCGTACTCTTTGGCGCGGCGGATCCCGCGGAAAAAGGCGGTCTTGTCGTCCGCCGGGGGGATGCCGCCGGGAAAGACGAAATCGTCTCCGTAGCCCAACAGGTAATAGGGCGCGCCGTTGAGCCGGAAGACGCGTCCCACGGTCTCCAGCCGCTTGAAGCCTGTTCGGACGGAAAAGACGTCGCGCCCGCCGGGAAAGGTCAGCTCGGCCTCCACGTCGTAGAGCGCGGGGGATTCGGGGCTCCACAGCGAAAACCGCGCGGCGGGAAGGGCCAGCCCGGTCTCGCTTTCGCCCGGGGCCACGGAGAGCCTTCGGGTCGGCGCGGTCTCGACGCGGCCGCCGCCGCGGACGCGCAGCGTCAGCCCGGCGGAGACGGGGCGGTCCCCGTCGTTCCGAAGCGTCAGGAAAAACCGGACGACGCCGGCGACAGGGTCCAGCGGCGCGTAGATCCCGCAGACCCGGGGCGAGGCGGCGAGCTCCAGCGTCACCGGCTCGTAAAGGCCGGCCAAGGGGAGGGGCGTGATGTCCCAGAGGGCGCCGCTGTCCGGCGCGCCGGCCGACCGGCCCAGGTCCGTTTCGACCTCCAGCACGTTTTCGCCCGCGGCCGCCCGGCCGCTGACGTCCACGCGGAAGGGTGCCTGATACCCCTCGTGGACGGCGAGGCGCTCGCCGTTCAGCCAGACCCGGGCCCGGCGGAACACGCCGCCGAAGCGCAGCGCGAGACGCCGGGCCGCCTCTTCCGGCGAAAGGGAAAAGGTCGTGCGGTACCAGACGGGACCGCCGTGGTCCCGGAACGCGGGGACGGTCCGCCAGCTTCCCGGCACGCGGACCGGGTCGGTATAGCGCCGGTCGGCGCCGAGCTCCCAGATCCCGCAGAGAGAACGTGTGTCCAAAGGGCTTCCCTCCTTTTTCCGTCCGGCCGCACTTCGGTCCGGACGGTGCCATTATACCGGATTTTACCGCGGTTGGCAAGAGCCCGGCCGGGAAAAGGCGCCGGACCGGGCGTCCTCCGGGGAAGTCTCCGGGGCGGTTTGGAAAAATTGTCTGAAAAAAACAAATTTCCTATTGTATTTTGCGAGAGGATATGGTATAATAACTTAAAATAAATGGAAGTTATCGGAGAAAGCGCTTTTCCGGAGCAAATGCCGCGTCGAAAAAACTGCCGCATCGGTAGCTTTTAAAAACGGAAAAGCCGGATGCTGACAACGCGCTATAAAGGAAAACGGGGCCGGACGGTTTCGTTTTTCCTGTTTATAGAAAAAACAAGAAGGGAGAACACAATCATGAATAAAGCGGAACTCGTGAAAGCGGTCGCGGAGGCCACCAAGCTTTCGCAGAAGGACACGGCTGCGGTCCTCAACGCGGCTTTTGACACCATCGCGGACACGCTCGCCGCGGGCGAAAGCGTCAAGATCGTCGGCTTCGGCACGTTCGCTGCTCACAAGCGCGCGGCCCGCACCAGCCGGAACCCCCGCACCGGCGAGGCCATCCAGATCGCCGCCAGCACGACGCCCGCCTTCAAGCCCGGCAACGGCCTGAAGGAAGCGGTCAACAAGAAGTAATCTGCGTTTTCCAAAAGGCGGCCCGTCCGGAGACGGGCCGCCTTTTTGCCGCGCTTGTTCGGGAAGAGACGGTTGCAATGGGCGGGAAAATGGTGTATGATAGTGCCGTGCGGCGCGCTTTGCCCGAAACGGCGGCGCGAACGCGCGGAAAGGGGGCCGGGGCCATGGACCGGGACGAGGAATTCATGCGGGCGGCGCTGGCGCTGGCGCGGCGGGCCGCGGCGGAGGGCGAGGTGCCTGTCGGGTGCGTCGTCGTGCGGGACGGCCGGATCGTCGGCCGCGGGCGGAACCGCCGGGAGACCGGGAAAAACGCGCTGGCCCACGCGGAGATCCGCGCCATCGACAACGCGTGTCGGCGGCTGGGCGGCTGGCGGCTGTGGGAGTGCGACCTTTACGTCACGCTGGAGCCCTGTCCCATGTGTGCCGGAGCCATCGGGAACGCCAGGGTGCGGCGGGTGATCTACGGCGCGCCGGACCCCAAGGCCGGGGCCATGGGATCGGTGCTGGACCTGTTCGCCTATCCGCTGAATCACCGGCCGGAGGTGGTCTCCGGCGTGCTGGCCGACGAGAGCGCCGCGCTGCTGCGGGACTTTTTCGCGCGGCTCAGAGAGCGGGACCGCCGCTGAGCTCGGCCTCGATCCAGCGCACGACGCCGTCCTCGGTGTTGGCGCCGCAGACGAAGTCCGCTTCGGCCTTGAGCCGGGGAACGGCGTTGGCCACGGCGACGCGCACGTCGGCCGCCTCGAACAGGGGCAGGTCGTTGAGATTGTCGCCGAAGGCGACGATCCGCTCCGCGCCGACGGCCCGGGCCGAGGCGCGGATGGCTTCGGCCTTGGAGGCCCGGGCCGAAAAAGCTTCGAAGACCCAGACGTTTTCCCGGTCGACCTCGCGGTACAGGACGGTGTGCAGCGCGGTCGCTTTTTTAACGTCCGCCTCCAGGGCTGCCAGGATCTCCCGGGGGCCGAGGACCGCGGCGTAGAGCGCCTCGCCCGGCACAGAGAGATAGTCCTTCGTCGGCTGCCAGCGCTTCCAGCGGGAGCCGGAGCGCGCGGCGATGAACCCGTCGAGACAGCCCGCGTCCGCGCCGCGGTAGAAGACGGTCAGGGTCTGGTCCGAGCGGGTGTAGATCATGGCGGGCAGGGGCCAGCCCCGGGCCAGCGACAGGACGGCCGCCGTCTCCGCCCGGGAAAAGCCCTCGGAGCGGAGGATCCGCTCCCGGACGGGATCGAACAGCAGCACGCCGTTCATCAGCGCCGCCGGGGCGTTGGCGCCGGTGCCGGCCAGCAGGGCCGCCGCCGTGGCGGGCGAGCGGGCCG
>JAEERN010000104.1 GCA_016285815.1 Clostridiales bacterium | reverse complement strand
GTGGGCGGCCAGCGGAACGCCGCAGGAGGAGATCGAGAAGTATTTCGACGTGTCGAAGTACAAGATCCCCGAGGGCGGCTGGCTGGAGATGGTGCGCGGCGGCGACGAGTTCGGCAACACCTGGGTCACCCTGTACCTTCACTTTGACAATTCGCCGGCGGCCCGGGCGAAAGAACATCTGAAACGCAGTGAGCGGGAAGCGGCCTATCAGGCGCGGATGATCGCACAGTACAACGAGTACGCCGCCGAGATGGCGCAGCTTCAGGCGCTGGAAGATCCGACGCCGGAGGAGAAGGCCCGGATCGCCGATCTCAACTATTGGCTGCGGATGAATCTGGAATATGGCGATCCGGAGGAGCTGACCGACTATTCGCCGGAAGGCACGGTGGAATACGTCCTGAAGAATTGCCGGTATCGTCTCGGCGACTTTGAGTCCCGTTTGAAGTACGGCGATCGTTCCGAAGACGCGTACGAGGGCCACAGCAGGGCGAAGATGGTGTATGAGCACCTCTGCAGGGTGAAGGAGCGCGGAGCGGATCCGCTCACCTTCCTGACGGAATATTACCACGTGATAGACGTGTCGAACGGAAAGCGGCCTGCAGAGGAACTGCAGAGCGAGGATTGGGAGAACTATTGGGAAGAGGACTGCGAGCAGATCAACTGATGAGGCTGACCCCGGCGTCGGGAAGGAACTGAAACGGAGAAGAGGCGCCCGCGCGGAAACGAACGGCGGCGCGAAAAAGCGGAGCCGCACTGACCGTGCGGCTCCGCGCCGTGTTGGTTTCGAAGAGACCGATCAGACCTCGTTCAGCCGCCGGACCAGACCCGGCAGGGCCGCCTCGAACTTGACCCCGTACCAGTGGGCGGGGTCGGCCATGGTCGTCCGGATGCAGTCCACCGTATAGTCCGCGGCGATGCGGGCCGCCTCGTTCGGCGTCCGGCCGGAGAGCCAGGCGCCCGTGAAGGCCGAGGCGTAGACGTCCCCCGTGCCGTGATAGCTCTTGTCCAGACGGACGTGGCGGTAGTGGTCGGCGGTCTTCCCGTCGAACAGCAGGACCCCCGTTTCGTCCGGCGCATAGCCTACGCCGGTCATCAGGACGGCCCCGGCCCCCAGCGCCAGAAGCCGGTCCAGCAGGGCGGCGATATAGGCCTCGTCGTAAGTCTCGCGGTATTCGGTCCCGGTGAGGAAGCAGGCCTCGGTGACGTTGGGCAGGATCACGTCCGCCGCGGCGCACAGGCGGCGCATGGCCGCCACATAGGCCTCGTCGAACCCGTAATAGAGCCTGCCGTGGTCCGCCATGGCGGGATCCACCACGGTCCGCCCGCCGGGGGCGAGGCACGAGGCAAGGATGTCCAGCGTGTAGTCCACCTGCTTCACGCCGCCCAGATACCCGGTGTAGATCGCGTCGAAGGTCAGCTTTTCCGACTCCCAGTGGCGGCGGATGCCGGGCATATCGTCGGCCAGATCCCGGAAGGTAAAGCCCTTGAAGCCGCCGGTGTGGGTCGAAAGCACGGCGGAGGGCAGGATCGCGGTCTCCTGGCCGCAGGCGGACAGGATCGGCAGCGCCACGGTCATGGAGCACTGTCCGACGCAGGAGACGTCCTGGATGGTCAGGATCCGGTGGTATGACATGGGAAACACCTCTTTACAACAGCTTTGAACTGTATTATAATAGTATCGTGGCCCTATGAAAAGTATCAGAAAAGGAAAATATTATAAGACCAGATGAAAGACCAGACAGAACCGAAACGAGAACCGGCCTATCTCCGGCTGTACCGCCGCCTGCGCGAGCGCATCACCGAGGGGGCGTATCCCTTCGGCGGCAAGCTGCCGTCCAAGCGCGTGCTGGCGGCGGACGCCGGCGTCAGCGTCGTGACGGCGGAGCACGCGCTGGCGATCCTGTGCGACGAGGGGTATCTCGAGGCCCGGCAGCGGAGCGGATACTTCGTCGTCTACAGCGAGAGCGAGGTGTTCGTCCCCGCAGAGGAAGAGGCGTTTCCGGCCGCGCCGCCCCTGCCGGAGGGCGGCCGCGCGGCGGCCGGACAGGCGTTCCCCTTTTCCGTTCTGGCGCGGACCATGCGGCGGGTGCTGTCCGAGCGGGGCGAGAGCCTTTTGATCAAGTCGCCCAACGACGGCTGCCCCGAGCTGCGCCGCGCCGTCGCGGCGTATCTGCTGCGCAGCCGGGGCATGGCCGTGGGCCCGTCCCAGATCGTCGTGGGGTCCGGGGCCGAGTATCTGTACAGCCAGTGCGTCGCCCTGTTCGGGCGGGACAAGGTCTTCGGCATCGAGGACCCGTCCTACGAGAAGATCCGCCGGGTCTATCAGGCCAGCGGCGCGGTGTGCGAGCCGCTTCGGCTGGGGCGCGGGGGGATCCGGTCGGACGAGCTGGAGCGGAGCCGGGCGGACGTTCTGCACGTGACGCCCTTCCGAAGCTTTCCCAGCGGCGTGACGGCGTCGGCCTCCAAGCGCCGGGAGTATCTGCGCTGGGCCGAGGAGCGGGACGCGTGGATCGTCGAGGACGACTTCGACTCGGAGTTTGCGCCGTCGGGCAAGGCGGTGGACACGGTGTTCTCGCTGGATCGCGGCGGGCGGGTGGTCTATATGAACACCTTTTCCAAGACGGTGGCGCCGTCCATCCGCGTGGGGTATATGGTCCTGCCGCCGGAGCTGCTGGAGCGGTACCGCCGCAGGATCGGGTTCTGTTCGTGCACGGTGCCGATCTTCGAGCAGTACGTGCTGGCCGAGCTGCTGCAGAGCGGCGATTTCGAACGGCATGTGAACCGCGTGCGGCGGTTCCTGCGCCGCGCGCAGGAGAACGGGAAGGAAGTCGGATAAAAAAAGGGTCCGGACCGGGGCCCGGACGCGCCTGCGGCGCAGGCGAAAGGAGACGGCGATGGCAAGGAGCGGGAAAAGGACAGGCCGCGCGTCGCTGGCGCTGCTGGCGGCGCTGACGGCGGCGGCGCTTTGGCTGGGGCTGGG
>JAEERN010000103.1 GCA_016285815.1 Clostridiales bacterium | reverse complement strand
GGACCCGCGTGCTGGCCGGGCGCGGCTTTTCCGTGGACGCCGTGGACCCCGCGGAGCTGGACCCCGCCGTGGCCGCTCTGCCCGCCGTCACCCACTGGCGCGCCACCGCGCAGGACTTTCTCAAATCGCCCCGCGGCGTCTACGACCTTCTCGTCAACGACATGAAGATGGACGCGGCCGCCTCCGCGGCGGTGACGGCCGGCTGCGCCGGACTGCTGGCCCCGGCGGGGCTGGCGGTCATGACCTTCAAGCTGCGCCCGAAAAAGTGGACCGCCCAGATCCGCGAGGGGCTGGCCGTCCTGTCCGGGCCCTTCGAGGTCGCCGCCGTGAAACAGCTCTTCCACAACCGCTCGGAGGTCACCGTCGCTCTGCGCCGCCGCTGAAAGCGCGGCGATCCGTCCGCAAAGACCGGGCCCCGCGAAGCCGTTTCGCTTCGCGGGGCCCGGCGTTTTTCGTCTTGGAAAACGCGGTCCTTACTTCGCCGTCTCGGTCACCGTGTTGGAGTGGGCCGAAACGAACTTCGACACCTGCGCCACCACGTAATAGCTGTAGGCCTTGCCGCTCTCCACCGTCCGGTCCACGTAGCTCAGCGTCCGGCTGAAATCGATCTTCTCATAAGTCCCACCCGGGGAGGCGCGCCAGATATTGTACAGCGTCGCGCCCGGCACCTTGGTCCATGTCAGCTTGATCCCCGAGGCGTAGGCCTTGACCGTCACCGCCGGGGTCTCCAGCCGCACGGTCTTGGCCTCGGCCCCCAGCGCGCTGTAGGTGTCGGACACCCGCGCCTTGACCGCGTAACGGTAGGTCTTGCCCGCGACGGCCGTCTTGTCCACGAAACTTGTCGTCCTGGAAGAGCCGATCTTCGCAAAGGCCCCGCTGCCTTCGGCCCGCCAGACGTAGTAGATCGTCGCCCCCTTGACCTCGCCCCACACGGCCTTGATGCCGCTGGTGTAGTTGGTCAGCGTCGGCGCGGCAGGCGTCGCCAGCCACCGGGCCGAGACGTTGGCAGAATATGCGCTGGTCGTCTTGCTCACCTGCGCCTGAATGCGGTAGTAGTAGAGCGTTCCCGCCTCGGCGGTGGTATCCGTATAGCTGTTCGTGCGGGAATAGCCGATATTTTCCCAGCTGCCGCCGGAGACCTTGCGGTACACGTTGTACTTCGTGGCGCCTTCCGACAGCGTCCAGCTCACCTTGATCCCGCCGGAGGTCAGCCCCTTGGCCGTCACGTCGGTCGGAGGCGCGATCACCACGGTCAGCTTCGCCGACTTGCTGATCGCAGCGTTGCCGAACCGGTCCGACACAACACAGCGGAACGCCGTCCCGCTCCGCGCGGCCGAGGCGGTGACCTTCATCGTCCTGCTGTACGCGCCGGTCCCGTCGTAGACCGTCCAGCCGGACGCGCCGGCGGCGCGGTACTGCCATTCATAGGTCAGCCCCTCGCCCGCCGCCGTCACCGTGAACTTCGCCGTGGCCCCCAGCACGGCGCTCACCGCCTTCGGCTGGGCCGTGACGGCGGCCGGCTCGTACGAATACCAGTGCAGATTGCCGCCGTAATCGAACTTGTTGACTTCCCAGTTCAAGCTCACCGGATAGTGCACGTCGGCCTCGACGCCCGTGAAGGCGTTGTCCGCGATGACCGGCACGTCGCTCCGGAAGACGATCTCGCTCAGATTGTCGCGGTAGCGGAAGGCGTACCCGTCGATGGCCTTCAGACTCTTGGGCAGGACCACCCGGGTCAGCCCGTCAAAGACCGAGTTGTCGACAAAGGAGAACATCCCGACCTTCGTCACGCCCTCGTCCACCCAGACCTCGGTGACGCCGCCGGTGATGTACCGGTACGTGCTGCTTTCGAAGCGGTTGTCGTACATTTCGCCCTCTCCGAAGATCCGAAGCAGGCCGGTATCGGCGGCATAGTTCCAATAGGTGTCCTCGCCGCAGACTCCGCCCGGGGTCCACAGGAGCGTCCCGCCGTAGCCCTTGCGCTCGCTTTCGGTCCAGCTGGTATCGCCGTTGACGGCGCTGTCGAAATAGTACGCCGTGGCGCTGACGTTTTTAAAGGCCTCGTGCAGGATCAGCGGCGCCGTCCCGTTGAACGCGACGGCCTTCAGCCCGGTGCAGTCCTCGAAGGCCCAGCCCGAGATCTCCTGAAGGGAGTCGGGGAACACGACCTGTTTCAGCGAGCCGCAGCCGCTGAACGCATAAACGCCGATCTGCTGGATGTTTCCGCCCAGCTCGAGCCTCTCCAGCGCGGGGTATGCCTCGTAAAACGCCCACGAGCCGATCAGGGTGATCCTGTCGTCGAAGCCGACGCTCTTGATCTGATCCGCAAAACGGCCGTAGCCCGGCCCCTCGTCCGGAAAGCTCCACATCGCGCCGCAGCCGCCGATCCAGAGGCTCCCGTCTCTCTCGTCGAATTCCCAATAAACGTCGTCGCCGCACTGGCCGATATCGACGCCCGTCCACCGGACGCTGCCGCCGAAATCGATGCAGGCCAGCGAGCCGTAATCCTCCCAGGCCGGATAGTAGACGGTGCAGTTGTCGTACAGGAAGAGGAGGTCGCCGGCCTCCGGCAGGGGGCCGCTGAACCAGACGGCTTCGAGACCGCTGCAGCGGGCAAACGCCCCGGCGCCGACCGTCTCCACTCCGCTCGGGATGACGACGGTCTCCAGACCGGTGTTCTCAAAGGCGCTCACTCCGATCCTCGTCAGACTGTAGGGCAGCGCCGCCTCCGTCAGAGACCCGAGATCGCAAAAGCTCCTGTCGCCGACGGCCGTTATTCCCTCCCGGATCGTCACCTTTTGGATCGGACAGCCGGCCGCACTCGCGATATAGACCGGGATCCCGGTATAGTCGTACATGGGTCCGCTGCCCTCGATGACCAGCTCGCCGTTGTCGTACAGGGTCCATTCCGCGTTTTCGCCGCAGATGCCGCTATCGACCGCTTCGACCACTTCTCCGGCCGCGGCGGCCGCCGGAGCCAGACAGACGCACAGCAGCAGACACAGCAGCGGGGTCAAAAAACGTTTCATACAGATCCTCCTTTTTCTCGTCCGGTTTCTCTTTCGCTCTATGAAAAGCGAGGGCGGGTGGTCTCCGTCCGGACGCCGCCCGTCCCCGTCTTTTTCCTTACTTCGCCGTTGCGGTCACCGTGTTGGAGTGGGCCGAAACGAACTTCGACACCTGCGCGACAACGTAATAGCTGTACTTTGTCCCGCTTTCCACCGTCCGGTCCACGTAGGCCAGCGTCCGGCTGGTGCCGATCTTCTCATAAGCCCCGCCCGGGGAGGCGCGCCAGATATTGTACAGCGTCGCGCCCGGCACCTCGCCCCATGTCAGCTTGAGCCCGGAGGCGTAGGCCTTGATCGTCACCGCCGGGGTCTCCAGCCGCACGGTCTTTGCCTCGGCCCCCAGCGCGCTGTAGGTGTCGGACACCCGCGCCTTGACCGC
>JAEERN010000019.1 GCA_016285815.1 Clostridiales bacterium | reverse complement strand
GCGGCCGTCCGGAGGAGATCGGAAAAACGCGATCAGTATTCGACCCGGAGGGTCTTGATCTCGAAGGGACGGAAGGTCAGGCCGATCTCGGCGTCCGCGCCGAGCTCGGACCGGACTTCTTCCAGCATGTTGGTCTCGGAAACGCGCCTGGGCGCGAAGCCGAGCCGCACGGTCCCCGCGGTCCGGGCCCCTTCGGCCTCGTAGATGCGGAGGATGAAGGCGCGGTCCGCGTCCTCGCAGGGCTTGACGGTCTCGACGATGAGGTTCGGCGCGTCGGTGCTGACCAGAGAGGGCAGCTCGGTCCGGCCGCGGGCGACGACGGGCTTGTAGTTCAGCTCGTAGGCCGGACGGATGACCGTTTCGGCGCTGAAGTCGCCGGCGTGGGGCAGGAACACGTATTCACAGTAGTGGACGCCGTGGTCGCCGGTGGTGTCCGGACGGGTGCCGCCCTTGTGCAGGGACAGGCGCAGCTGGCCGCCGCAGGCGGAGATGGCGTATTTCGAGTCGTTCAGGACAGCGACGCCGAAGTTGGGCTCGGACAGGTCGGTGAACTTGTGGTTCAGAACCTCGAACTTGGCCTGTTCCACCGAGGTGTTGCGGGTGGTCGGGCGCTTGAGGAAGCCGAACTGGATCTCCTGGCGGACGAAGTCCGAGAAGATGCTGGTGTCGAAGGCGGTCTTGAGGAACCGGTGCGAGTCGTTCCAGTCTATCAGGGTCTCGAACCGGACCGCGGGGGAGTCGGCGCAGAAGATCATGTCCTGCGTCACCGTGGAGAGCGGCGACAGACGATAGACCGAGCGGATGCGCAGCTCGACGGCGCCGTCGGCGACGACCTCGCGGGAGAGCAGCTCGGCGCAGTCGGTGAACTTGAGCTCCACGTCGGCGTCCAGATCCCAGTTGTCCCACATGGCGGGCACGTCCTCGGCCATGAGGAAGGTGTTCAGCGGATAGCCCTCGCCGCAGAGCTCGCGGCCCGAGGCCTTGTCCACGAAGGACGAGATGGTCCCGCGGTCGTTGAAGGTGACGACGGCGAAGGGCGTCTCCAGCCGGTCGCCGTCCAGCACGAAGGGGCTCTTGCCCTCAACGGCGCTTCGGGCAAAGCCGAAGGAGACCGCGGCGTAGGGTGCCAGCCGCACCCCGGCGACGGCCAGCTTGCGCCTGCCGTCGGGGCCGGTGACCCACTGCTGGGCCGGAACGCCGGCCAGCGGGGCGGGCGAGTCGACGTAGAACGCGCCGGTGCGCGCGAAGGACATGGGGTTGTAGACCGTGAGCCCGCGGCCGGGGCCGGCCAGCGTCTCGGCGGCGAGGCGGCCGACCTCGCGCAGCAGCTCGGACATCTCCGCCTTGCTCTGGGCATTGGCCTTGGTGATGCAGGTGCCCGGCAGGATGTCGTGGAACTGGTTGACCAGCAGGCGGTTCTGCCAGAAGCGGAAGCTTTCGTCCGAGGCGACGGTCCCGTCCCGCCGGGCGGCGGCGACGGTGAGGGCCTCGAGGTCGTGCAGGGCGATCTCGCCCAGCCGGTTGTTCCGTTTGATCTCATGCTGGTTGGTCAGGGTGCCGCGGTGGAGCTCCAGATACAGCTCGCCGCTGAAGACGGCGGGGTCGCGGACCTCGCTCTCGAGGCGGTGCATGAAGTCCGAAACGGTGGTGAACCCGCTGACGGGGAAGCCCTCGAGGTCGCCCAGACGGCGGGTGATCTCGATCTGATCCCACTGGGGGCCGCCGCCGCCGTCGCCGTAGCCGAAGCTGACCAGCTTGGAGCGCGAAACGTTTTTCTGGCGGATGGAGTCGCTGCCGGTCTTGTCGGTGAACAGGGGCAGCAGCTCGTCCGGACCGGTGCCGATGTGGGTCTTGTTGAAGTGGGCGAAGACCTGGGTGCCGTCGATGCCGCGCCAGTAGAACGCGTCGTAGGGGAACTGGTTGGTGTCGTTCCACGCGATCTTGGTGGTCAGGAAATAGTCGACGCCGCAGCCCTTCATGATCTGGGGGATGGCGGCGGAATAGCCGAAGGTGTCGGGCAGCCAGAAGCAGTCCGAGGTATAGCCGCCGAAGTATTTCCGGGTGAACCGCTGGCCCCAGAGGAACTGGCGGATCATGGATTCGCCGCCGGTGATGTTGCAGTCGCATTCGACCCAGACGCCGCCGTTGGGCTCATACCGCCCCTCGGCGACCTTTTCGGCGATGCGCGCGAACAGCTCGGGATAGTTCTCGCGGATCATCTCGCTATGGTAGGACGAGCTCTGGACGAACTTGTACTCGGGGTACTGCGCCATGAGGTTCATCTGGTTGGAATAGGTGCGGGCGCACTTTTTGACGGTCTCGCTGATGGGCCAGAGCCACGCGGTGTCCATGTGCGAGTGGCCGATGAAGCCGCAGTAGGGGACCGTGGTGCCGTTGTTGCGGCGGGCCAGAGCGGGGGCCATGATCTCGCGGGCGCGGCGCAGGGACGCGTCGAAGGTCTCGCGGTCCACGTCCTCGGGAGAGTACCAGAGGACGCGGTGCAGGTCGACCAGCGTGTTGGCCACGTCCGCCCGGCGGAAGGACTTGTCGTCCAGCGCGTGGTACAGGCCCAGCAGCGTCGACAGGTCGAACATGGTCTGGGCCGCCAGATCGTTGCGGACGCAGAGGTCGATGGAGCGGAACGCGAAGCGGAAGTCCGAGCGGGGCGGGTTGTCGAAGGGCGACGTGCCGGGCACGTAGTGGCCCGTGTAGAACTCGACGGCCAGGTCGAGCTTCTGTCCCTCGGCCGCACAGGGCTCGATCATGTCGCAGTAGTGGTTGCCGTGGCCGGTGACGACGATCTTGGTGGCAAAGGTGCCCATGGCCTTTCCGTCCACGAACAGCATGGCCTCATAGCCGCCCACGTCGGGGCGCAGGAACAGGGACCGCCCGGCCAGATCGGCGGGAACGGTGAACTCGCTTTTGAACCAGCAATAGCGGCTCTCGCCGCCCCAGACGTCTCCCGGCGCCATGGGGCGATAGTCCGCGTCGGGGATGGCGTGGAACTGACGATCCGTCTCGAAGGCCGAGACCGGCAGCGAGCAGACCTTTTCGAAGATCAGCCCGTCAAGGGTCTTGAGAAAGCGGTCGAGCTTCAGAACGCACCGATCCAGCTGCGTCGCGTTGAGCATGGTAGATCCTCCGTAGCACAAGTCTTTTGGGTCGCCTCTATTATACACCGGATCGGGGAAAAAGGGAAGCAAAAATTTTGCCGCGCCGCTCGCGGCGGCCGGGGGGAGCGGGGGGCCGTATTGACAAGCGGGGAAAAATGCGGTAGAATAAAACTGTATTATTGGGCCTGTTCCGCCCAATAAGCCGAAAAGAGAAGAACGGAGTTTTTGAATATGAAAAAGATCTGGATGCGGTGGACGGCCGCGCTGCTCGCCGTTTGGATGATCGGGGCCATGGCCTTCGGCGCGGCGGCCACGGGAACGCTGATCAGCGTCGACCCGCGGGACGCGTCCTTTACCGTCGGCGAGACGCCGCCGACGCTGACCGTTGCCGCCGCCCCGTCTCAGGGGGGAGAGCTGTCGTGCCAGTGGTACGACGGGTCGGGCGCCGCCGTCGCCGGCGCCACGGGCCTCAGCTTCACGCCGAAGATCACGGACGGCGGGACCTACAGCTATTACGCCGTCGTCACCGAGACGGTGGACGGCGCCGCCGTGGCCACGGACAGCAGCCGGACCGCCACGGTCACCGCCACGCGCAACGCCGAGACGCCGACCATCACCGAAAGTCCGGCCAGCGCCTCGTGCACCGTGGGCCAGACGGTCACGCTGAAGGCCGCGGCCAAGGTGAGCCAGGGCACGCTGAGCTATCGCTGGTACTGCTACACGGCCGAGAGCGCCGTGGGCGGCGTGACGGAGATCTACACCGCCAACGGCCCGACCTATACGCCGCCCACGGACCGGGCCAGCTCGGTCTACTATTTCTGCCGCGTGACCAACACGGACAACACCGCCAACGGCGAGAAAAAAGCCAGCGCCAACTCGGGCACCGCGCTGGTCACCGTCCGGAACACGGGCGACGCCGAGGCGCCGCTGGTCTTCGCCCAGCCCCAGCCCCAATCCGTCGAGGTGGGCGGGACCGCCTCGTTCTCCGTGGGCGCCAGCGTCTCCGACGGGGGCACGCTGAGCTGGCAGTGGTACCGCTGCGCCGACGAGACCGGCGCGGCCGGCGAGCCGCTGGAGGGAGAGGACACGGCCACCTTCGTGCCGGACACCTCCGCCGAGGCGGAATACTGGGTCTACTGCGTGCTGACCAACCGCAACGACGGCGTCACCGGCGAGCGGACCGCCGAGGTCCGCAGCGACGTGGTGCGCCTGTCCGTCCGGCGGCCGGACGTTCCCGGCGCGGTCTGGGACGGGCGGCCCGTGGACGACTTTGCCGGGGGCACCGGCGGCGGGAACGACCCCTTCGTCATCCGGACGGGGGGCCAGCTGGCCCTGTTCGCCGAGCGCGTCAACGAGGGGACGGCCGACGGGCTCTGGTTCGTGCTGGACGAGGACGTGATCCTCAACGACGAGACGAGCAAAAACCTCTGGACCCCGGCGGGAAACGCCGGATCGCCCTTCACGGGGCACTTTGACGGCCGGGGCCACAGGATCACGGGACTTCTGACCGCCGCGGACGGAGAGCTGGGCGGGTTGTTCGGCCTGACGTCCGAAGCGGAGATCCGGAACGTCCAGGTCGAGGGGCGCGCCTCGGGGCGGACGGCGGGCGGCATCGCGGCCGTGACCGTCGACAGCGTGGTGGAGAACTGTCTGTTCTCCGGCACGGTGTCCGCCGGGACGGCGGGCGGCATCGTCGGCTCGGCCTGCGGCGGCGCCGTCGCCAACTGTCTCAGTCTCGGTCTGCCGGCGGCCGGCGAAACGGCCGGATACGCGCTGACCGAGTCGTCCTTCCGCACGGCGGAGGCGCTGGCGCTTCTGTC
>JAEERN010000102.1 GCA_016285815.1 Clostridiales bacterium | reverse complement strand
TGTACCGCATCAGGCTTCCTCCTCCGATCCTTTCCGGTCAAAGAGCGCGTCCACGAAGCTGTCGGCGTCGAAGGGCAGAAGATCGTCCATCTTCTCGCCGACCCCGACGAACCGCACCGGGATGCCGCAGCCCCTGGCCAGCGCGATGACGATGCCGCCCTTGGCGGTGCCGTCCAGCTTGGTCAGCACGACGCCGGTGACGTTGGCGGTCTTGCGGAACTCCTGGGCCTGGATCAGAGCGTTCTGGCCCGTGGTGGCGTCGATGACCAGCAGCACCTCGCGGTCCGCGTCCGGCAGCTCGCGGCTGATGACTCGGTCGATCTTGGCCAGCTCGTTCATCAAATTGCTCTTGTTGTGGAGACGGCCCGCCGTATCCACCAGGATCACGTCCGCCCCGCGGGAGACCCCCGCGTGCAGCGCGTCGTAAACCACCGCGGCCGGGTCGGCGCCCTCGCTCTGCCGGACGATCTGCGCGCCGGCGCGCCCGGCCCAGATCTCCAGCTGGTCCGCGGCCGCCGCGCGGAAGGTGTCCGCCGCTGCCAGCAGCACGCGCTTGCCCTGGGCGACGTAGTGCCCGGCCAGCTTGCCGATGGTGGTGGTCTTGCCCACGCCGTTGACGCCGATGACCAGGATCACCGACGGGCTGGTGTTCAGCTCCAGCGGCTTGCCGCTGTCGGCCAGCTTCTCTCTCAGGATCCCCTTCAGCGCCTCCAGCGCGGCGTCCCCGTCCTCGATGCGCTCCGCGCGGAGCTTCGCGCGGAGCTCGTCCATGACCTCGCCGGTGAGTCCGACGCCCAGATCCGCCAGGATCAGCGCCTCTTCCAGCTCGTCCAGCGTCGCGTCGTCCACGCGCCGCCCGGCAAAGACGCCGGCGATGGCGTCCCGCGTTTTTTTCAGTCCCTTGAGGATCTTGTCAAAAAAACCCATATCAGCTCTCTTTTCTCAGCTTGATCTGCTGCTCCACCTCGTCCAGATCCACGGGGATCAGACGGGAGATTCCCTGTTCCTGCATGGTGACCCCGTACAGCCGGTTCATGGCGTCCATGGTGCCGCGCCGGTGGGTGATGACGATGAACTGCGTCTTTTCCGCCATGCGCTCGACGTAGGCCGCAAAGCGGGCCACGTTCTGCTCGTCCAGCGCCGCGTCGATCTCGTCCAGCACGCAGAAGGGCGAGGGCTGGACCTTCAGGATGGCGAAGTACAGCGCGATGGCCACCATGGCCTTTTCGCCGCCGGACAGCAGGCTCAGAAACTTCAGGCTCTTGCCGGGGGGACAGACGCGGATCTCGATCCCGCAGTTCAGCGCGTCGGCCGGATCGGTGAGGAAAAGCTCCGCCGTGCCTCCGCCGAACAGATCGCGGAAGGTCTGGTCGAAGTGGCCGTTGATCTCGCCCAGCGTCCGGGAGAAGATGTCCGTCATCTCCGCGGTGATGTCGAAGATCAGCTTGCACAGCTCGTCCGACGACCGCTCCACGTCCGCCTTCTGCTCGGACAGATAAGCGTACCGCTCTTCCGCCTTCTCGCACTCCTCCACCGCGGCGGAGTCCACGGTCCCCAGCGCCCGCCGACGGCTCTTCAGCTCGGCCACGCGCTTCTGGGCCGCGGCGCGGCTCTCGATGGGGGCAGCGGCCTCGGCGGCCTCGCCCAGCGTCAGCTCGTACCCCTCCCACAGCTTGTCGCCCAGCTGCTTCAGCTCGTCCTCGGCGGCGTCGCGCTTGCGGTTCAGCTCGTTCCGATCGCGCTCCATGGACAGGATCGCGTCGTTCTGCTCGCGGATCAGCGAATCCGCCGCGGACCGTCTGGCCTCGGCGGCGAAGCGCTCGCGCACCAGACCGTTGACCGTCTCCTCCCGGAGCCCGACGGCAGTCTCGCACAGGGCCAGCTTCTTCCTGCCCTCCTCGATGCGCGCGTCGGCGGCGTCCTTCGTCTGCCGCGCCTCGGCCAGCTCGGCCTCGCTGCGCGCCGCGTCCGTCCCGGCCTCGTCCGCCGAGGCCTCCGCCTCGGCCACGGCCCGCTCGGCCGCGGCCCGCTCGGACTCCAGCCCGGCAAGCTCCATCCGCACGGCGGTCAGACGCTCTTCCAGCCCGCCGCGGGCGTCGGTCTGGCCGGACCGGCCCTCGTTCATCCTTTCGATCTCCGCCTCGGCCGCGGCCAGCTTTTCGGCCAGCGCCGCGTCCTCGGCGGCCAGACGCTCCAGCGTCTCGCTCAGCGTTCCCAGCGCGGCTTCCGACTCACGCTCTTCGCTCTTCAGCTCGCCGGCCCGGCGGGAGAGCGTGTCCAGCAGCACCAGATGCTGCTCCCGGGCCGCCGTCTTTTCGCGGATCTCCGCGTCCAGCGTCCCCAGCTCCGCCTCGGACTGGGCGATGGCATAGTCCAGCTCGTCGGCGGACCGCCGGCTGGCGTCCGCCTTTTCCCGCGCGGCGCGGACCTGCTCCGCCAGCTCGGTCCGGCGGGCCTCCAGCTCCCGGATGTCGTTGGCGCGGCTCAGGATGCCCGCGTTCCGCACCGGGCTGCCGCCCGTCATGGACCCGCCGGCGTTGATGACCTGGCCGTCCAGCGTCACGATCCGGAACCGGTTGCCGTACTTCCGGGCGATGCGGATGGCCGAGTCCAGCCGGTCCGCCACCGCCGTCCGGCCCAGCTGGTTCAGAAAGATGTCCTTCAGCTCGTCCGAATACGAGCAGAGCTCCGCCGCGATGCCGATATACCCCGGCTCTCCCTTCAGGCCGTTCTCCTGAAGGCGGCTGCCGCGGATGAAGGTCTTGGGCAAAAAGGTGGCGCGGCCGGCGTTCCGCTGGCGCAGCATCTCCATGGCGTCGCGGGCGTCCTGCTCCGTCTCGGTGACGACGTCCTGAAGCGCGCCGCCCAGCGCGGTCTCGATGGCCAGCGTATAGTCCCGCGGCACCGTGACCAGCGAGGCCAGCGTGCCGACGATCCCGCGCAGCGCGCGGTTCTCCGCCATCTGCATGACGGTCTTCACCGCCCGGGAGAACCCCTCGTACTCCCGCTCCAGATCCTTCAGCACGGCCAGCCGCTGGCTGACCGCGTTGGCGTCGGCCATGAGCCGCTCGGCGGCCTGTCCGTCCGTCCGGGCGCGTTCGTCCCGGCGGCTCTTCATCAGCAGATATCCGTTCTTCACGTTCAGGAGCGAGGCCTTTTCCGACTCCTTCGCCTCGATCTCCCGCTTCGTCTTTTCCGACTCCGCCTCGCCCGCGGCCAGCGCCTCGGCGATGGGGCCCGCCGCCGCGCGGATCTCGTCCAGACGGCGCTGCCGCTCCGCCCGGGAGGCGCCCGCCGACGAGGTCTCCTCCCGGATCGAGGCGCGCCGGTCCGCCAGCAGCGCGGCCTTCGCCTCGGCCGCGGCGATGCGCTCTTCCGTGGTTCCGAGGGCCTTTTCCGCCTGTTCGATCTCGGCGCGAAGGGCCGCCCGCCGCTCCTCCGCGGCGCGGATCCGCTCTCCGACCTCCGCCAGAGCGGCCTTCTGCACGGCGATCCGCGCGGTCATCTCGCCGCTGCGCTCGCTGCGGCGGCAAAGCTCCGCGCCCAGCTTTTCGGCGCGCTCGGCGGCGTTCCGGCTCTCCGCCTCGGCCAGCCGGATGGCGTTCTCCGCCTCGGCCCGGTTGTTCTCCGCCTCGCGCAGGGCGTCCCGCGCCCTTTCGCTCTCGGCGGACAGCCGCTCCAGCTCTCCGTTGACCGTCTCGTTCTCGGCGTAGAGGTTCTCCAGCCGGGTCTTCGCCTCGCCCAGCACCGTCTCCGCGATCTTCAGGCTGCCGGACAGCTTCTGGCTCGCCGTCCGAAGCTCGCCCGCCCGCAGGGTGAACAGCGCCGATTCCAGCCCGCGCAGCTCGTCGTACAGGCGCAGATATTCCCGCGCCTTTTCCGCCTTGCTCCTCAGCGGTCCCAGCTGGCTCTCCAGCTCGGAGACGATGTCCGAGAGCCGGGTCAGGTTCTCAGAGACGCGGGCCAGCTTCCGCTCCGCCTCTTCCTTGCGGACGCGGTACTTCGCGATCCCCGCCGCCTCTTCGAAGATCTCGCGGCGATCCTCGCTCTTCTGGGACAGGACCTCGTCGATCCGGCCCTGCCCGATGATGGAATATCCGTCGCGCCCCAGGCCCGTGTCGAGGAACATCTCGCTCACGTCCCGCAGGCGCACGGTCTTTTTGTTGATGCAGTATTCGCTGTCGCCGGATCGATAGTACCGGCGGGAGACGGAGACGACGTCCGCGTCGCAGTTCAGCGCCCGGTCCGAGTTGTCGATGGTCAGGACGACCTCGGCGTACCCCAGCGGCCGGCGTTTTTCCGTGCCGCCGAAGATGACGTCTTCCATCCGGTTCCCGCGGAGCAGACGCGAAGACTGCTCGCCCAGGACCCACCGGACCGCGTCGGAAATATTCGATTTTCCGCTTCCGTTGGGACCCACGATCCCCGTGAGCCCCCGCTCGAAGTCGATCTTGATCCTGTCGGGAAAGGATTTGAAGCCGACGAGCTCCAGCGAGGTCAAAAACATAGTCCGCTCCGTCTGAAACCATACTCTAGGATTTTACTATTGTACCACGCTCCGGTCCAAAAAGCAAGTCCTTTGTTGCCCGCGGCGGCCCGGCCGGTCTTTACACCGCCCGCGGAACATGGTATAATAAAGTGAAAAAGAAGGCGCCGCTTTTTCCGGGAAGACCGGTCTCGCTCCCGCCCGCGGCGCCGCGCCGCGCCCGCGTTTCCGGAACGGGCGGCGGCCGAAAGGAGAAACCCGCCCATGCCCATCAAGATCGCCGACAGTCTTCCGGCCCGGGCCATGCTCGAGGCCGAGCACATTTTCGTCATGCCCGAGGACCGGGCCCTGCATCAGGATATCCGGCCTCTGCACACGCTGCTGCTGAACCTGATGCCCAACAAACAGGCCACCGAGGTCCAGATCTTCCGCTGTCTGTCCAACACGCCGCTCCAGATCGAGATCGATCTGCTCCAGGTCTCTTCCCACGTTTCGAAGAACACCTCCGCCGACCACCTGCTGGCCTTTTACAAGACCTTCGACGAGATCCGCTCCCGCCGGTACGACGGCATGATCATCACCGGCGCGCCGGTGGAACAGCTGGAATTCGACGAGGTGGACTACTGGGACGAGCTCTGTGAGATCATGGAGTGGAGCAAGACCAACGTCCACTCGGTGTTCCACATCTGCTGGGGCGCCCAGGCCGGGCTCTACTACCACTACGGCGTCCGCAAGCTGCCGCTGGAAAAAAAGCTGTTCGGCGTCTTCCGCCACAGCGTGACCAACCCCAGGATGCCGCTGATGCGCGGGTTCGACGACCGCTTCCGCGCGCCCCACTCACGCCACACCGAGCTGTGTCTGGAGGACGTGCTGTCCAATCCGGCCCTCTCCATCGACGCCATCTCCGACGAGGCCGGCCCCTACATCATCACCGCCAACGGCGGCCGCCAGATCTTCGTCACCGGCCATTCGGAGTACGACGCGAACACCTTGTCCGACGAGTACTTCCGGGACCTGAACAAGGGGCTTCCCATCGAGCTGCCCCGCCACTATTTCCCCGAGGACGATCCGGCCCAGCTCCCGCTCCAGACCTGGCGCTCTCACGCCCACCTGCTCTACACCAACTGGCTGAACTATTACGTCTATCAGTCCACGCCCTACGATCTGGACCAGATCCGGTAAGGCGGATCCGCGCGGCGCGAAAACGAAGCGAAAGGAGGGACCACGGCTGTGTCCGATCTGCTTGACGGTCTGAACGAGAGCCAGCGGCTGGCGGTCACCGCCACCGAGGGGTTCGTGCGCGTCGTGGCCGGCGCGGGAAGCGGCAAGACCCGCGTCCTGACGCGGCGCTTCGCCTGGCTGACGTCGGTCCTCGGCGTCCTGCCCTCCGACATCCTCTGCGTGACCTTCACCAACAAGGCCGCCGCGGAGATGCGCCGCCGCATCCGCGAGCTGACCGGCGACAGCGACACCGGTCTCATCTGCACCTTCCACAGCCTCTGCGTGACCATCCTGTCCGAAGAGGCCCACGCCGTGGGCTATCCCGAGAGCTTTCTGGTCCTCGACAACTCGGATATCGACGCCATGCTGGCCCAGATCTACGAAGAGCGGGGCCTGGGGCTGCGGGACATGACCTTCGCCGCCGCCCGGGACATGATCGAGATCCGCAAACAGCGGACCGATCAGGACTACTGCGAGGCCATGATCGACCTGTCGCTGGAACAGCTCCGCCGCCGCTATGAAGAGGCCCGCGGCGCGGAGGACATCATCTTCTACGGCTATCTGTGGCAGGAGAAAAAGTGCTTCGGGCTGGATTACAACGACCTTCTGGTGTTCACGCTGTACATCTTCCGGAACCGGCCGGAGATCGCGCTGAAGTGGCGCACCCGGCTGGAATACATCATGATCGACGAGTTCCAGGACATCGACCGCCCCCAGTACGAGCTGATGAAGCAGCTCTGCTGCGTCCACAACAACCTGTTCCTCGTGGGCGATCCGGATCAGACGATCTACTCCTGGCGCGGGGCGGACGTCCGCTTCCTTTTGAACTTCCCGCAGGATTTTCCGGACGTCCGGACCATCCTGATGAACGAGAACTACCGCTCGACCCCCGAGATCCTCGCCGCGGCCAACTCGCTGATCGCCAACAACCGGACCCGTGTGGAGAAAGAGCTCTCCGCCGTCCGGCTCTCCGGCCCCCGGCCGGTCTTCGTCCACGCCAAAACACAGGAGGCCGAGGCCCTGCGCATCGCCGACGGGATCGAGGCGCTGGTCCGGGGCGGCGCGGCCTGGTCGGACGTCGCCGTCCTGTACCGGTCCCACTTCGTCTCGCGTCAGCTGGAGGAGACCTTCCTGCGCCGCGGGATCCCCTATACCATCTACAGCGGCGTCCAGTTCTTCGACCGGGCCGAGATCAAGGACGCCCTGTCCTACCTACGGCTCATCGCCTTCCGGGACGACCTGTCCTTCGCCCGGGTGGCCAACCGCCCCCGGCGCAATCTGGGCGAGAGCCGGATGGGACGCCTGCGCGCCTATGCCGAGGCCAACGGCTGTTCCCTGCTGACCGCGCTGGAGCGCTGCTGCGACGAAGAGGACTTTCGCCGCACCGGCGCGAAAAAGCTGCTGGATCTGGTGGCCCGCTTTTCCGCGGCAGAGCGCGGGATGCCCGTCTCCGAGCTGCTGGCGGCGGTGCTGGACGAGAGCGGCTACGAGGCCATGCTGCGGACGGCGGGGGCCTCCGACCGGCTGGACAATCTGGCCGAGCTGAAGCAGTCTATCTACACCTATGAGACCACCTGCGGCGAAGAGACCGACCTGGACCGCTATCTGCGCCGCGTGGCGCTGTTCACCAACGCCGACGGACTGGGCGAGTCGGACAGCGTCCGCCTCATGACGGTCCACGCCGCCAAGGGGCTGGAATTTCCCCACGTCTTCGTCTGCTCGCTGGAGGAGGACGTGTTCCCCTCGAAGCGGACCCGCACCCGCGAGGCCATGGAGGAAGAGCGGCGGCTGGCCTTCGTGGCCCTGACCCGCGCCCGGGACACGCTGACGCTGACCGACGCCGAAGGGCGCAATTTCGACGGCTCGTTCCGCACGCCCTCCCGCTTCGTGCTGGAGATCGACCGCGCCGCGCTGGACTTCGAGACCGAGCTGCCGGCCGGCCTGAAAAAGGCCGCCGCGGCCCGCGCCGCCGAAGAGCTGCCCGCCGCGGACGGGACCTCTCCCGCCTTCGCCCCCGGCGACCGCGTGGCCCATCCCGTCTTCGGCCCCGGCACGGTGACGGGCTTCGACCCGGCCCTTCGGGCCTACGTCATCCGGTTCGACGGCATGCCCGCCGAGCGCAAGATCAGCGTCCGCCTGAAGCTGGACCGCCTGTCCTCCCCCGCGCCCGGGCGCGCCGACTGACCCCGACAAACCTCCCGACAAACCAAAAGAGCCGAAAAGCGCCCGCCGCTTTTCGGCTCTTTTTCGTTCGTGCGCTACCGCTCCTCGACCCGCTCGCCCACGGTGACGGTGCCGTCCGGCTCCCACGTGAGCTGGAAAATCTCCAGATACTGCTCACAGCCCGGCTCCCGCAGACAGCTGGAGATGTACCACTGCCCGCGGAACTCGAACACCTCCGCACAGGAGGGAACGTTGGCCGCACACTGGGGCGGCACGGTCCACGGCATCAGCATGCCCATGGGCTGCCAGCCCCGGACAGGGTCCGCCGAGCGGGCGTACGCCGTCCCGTGGCCGCAGTCGGTGTAGAACAGATAGTACGCCCCGCCGTGCCGCAGCACGAAGGGCGACTCCAGCGTGAAATCGCACCCGGGGAAGGTATACGCCCCCTCGTCGCGCCAGTGGACCATGTCGTCCGAGGAAGCGATCCCCAGCGCGGGCTCCCGGACGCCGCCGGGATAGATCGAGGTGCAATAGTAGAGATAAGCGCGTCCGTCCTCGTCCACGAACGCCATGGAGTCCCGGCAGTCCGACCAGCGGTCTTCGCTCCACCGGCCCCAGTGCCCCGGCCGGAGCACCGGGCTCTCCGGGTGCCGCTCCCAGTGGTACAGGTCCCGGGACGTGGCCAGACAAATCGCCTGACAGACGTTGTAGTTGACCCCGGTATAGTACATGTAGTACACGTCTCCCTTCCGGGCGACGCCGGGGGACCAGACCCCGTACTCTTCCAGCTCGTTCGGGTCCGCGGCCAGACAGGGCCGCTCCACCGTCCAGCGGATCAGGTCGTCGGTGACGGCGTGGCCGATGGTGACCACGTTTTTCGTGTCCCACTCATATCCGATATAGCCGCGGTTGTAGAACAGGTGCATCCGCCCGTCCTTTTCCACGAAGCAGTGGTCCACCAGCGCAATCCCGGGCTCGGTGAACTTTCCCGCCAGCGGGGCCTCGCCCCGCTCCAGCGCCTCGAGATAGGCGCCGGCCCGGCCGATATAGTTGTCCCAGGTGTGGCCCGGATACACGCCGATGCGGGCGGTGGTGTCCTCGCCGTTGAGCACGCTGATCGCCCGGGCCAGCAGGGCCTCGATGACCGAAACGGTCTTCACCGTTTCAAAGTCATCCTTCATCTGGAACCGCCCCGTCCGCGCCCACAGGTCGCTGTACAGTCTGAACTTTTCCCGATACGCTGCCGTGTCCCGCTCTTCCATATCCGCTCCTTCCGCCGGTCTCTTCCGGTCCCGGGAGAGCGCGCGGCTCCCCGGGGAGGCGGCGGCTCCCGCCGCCGCTGTCTCCGGGACCATTTTACCACCCGGCCTTTTTTCTGTCAACCGCCCCCGCTCCGCCGGGGTCAGTCGCACCAGTCGTAGACGTACCAGCTGCCGTTTTTCCGCATCTCCTCCGTGATGGGGACCTCTTCTTTTGCAATGCCGTAATAATACGTCTTTCCCTGATAACAGCACAGGCAGATCTCCCCGTTGGGACCGCCGGCGGGCAGGAACTTTTTCGCGTACCGCCACTCCCAAGGCGGCGCGCACCGCTCCGCGTCGATGTCCTCGATCGTCGCGGAACGATAGGCGATGATCCCGTCTGCGCGCGCTTTCGCGCTTTCCATCCCGCAGACGTTGGGCGCCAGATCCCAGCACCCGCCGAAGCAGCCCCACCGGCGATACCACTCGATCTCTTCCTCCGTGACGCCGCGGTCTCTGAAATAGGCGATCAGGAACGCCTCCCCGCTCAGCTCGCCGTACGGTCCGTCCAGCCCCGCGTGCTCGGGCGTCGGGTGGCTCCGGTATTCGCCGGTCATGTCGAAAGCGTGCTGAAGGCTTTCGAACGCGGGGCCGCCGGACGATCCGAACGCCCGGAGCCACTCCCGGTCTTCCGGTGTGGAGACCGACAGATTGCCGAACCGGTATCGGATCCCGCTTTCCGCGCAGAACTCCCGGAGACCGAGGCACGCGGCGGTCCCCCCAAAGCGCCTTTTCAGCTCTTCCATCCAATCGCCTCCCGCCGGGGCCAGCGCCTCCGCCAGCGTTTTCGTGTTCTCTTCGTCAAAGTCGTAGTGATAGCGGTATGTCAACGCGCCCCACCGGCGCAGGGGGAACAGCCCGAAGTCGTCTCCCTTTACGGAGAGCCTGCCGCTCTCGAACGCCGCGCACACCCGGAAACGGTTCCTGCCGCTCCCCTCGTCGCAAAGCGTGACCGTCCTCGCTTCACCAAGATCTCTGCCTTCCATCGTTTCTCTCCTTTTCGACCCGTCTCCTCTGCCGCCGCCGGCCGGCCGCATCCGGAGCGTTTCCTCGCCTTGATTCTATCACCTCCGCGCCTTCGCCGCAACGAAGCCCTTCTTTCCTTTTGCCCGGTGGCCGTCCCGAAAAAGAAAGCGCGGCTTTACCCGGATAAAAAGTGTGTCTTTCTTGTAAAACGGGGCCGGATCTGATATACTTATGCTGCAGGCTCCGGGGACCCCGTCCCGGCCCATCCGATTTTTTCAGGAGGGATAGCGATGCCGATCGGCGAAGAGATCCTCAGATTGCGCAAAAGGAACGACATGACACAGGCCGACCTGGCGGCCCGGCTGTACGTGACCGCTCAGGCCGTCAGCCAGTGGGAGCGGGGCGTGACCCTGCCCGACACGGCCAAGCTGAGCGATATCGCCGCCGCGCTGGGCGTCGGCGTCAACGCCCTGACCGGCGGATCCGTCCCCGCGCCGGAGTGGACCGTGCGCGACAGTCTGTTCTCGCCCGAGCATATGTACAGCCGCATGAAGGTGTTCGCGGAGGCAGAGCGCCTTTCGGACACCCAAAAGGCGCTTCCCTTCATGCGGAAAGCGCACAGCGGCCAAACCCGCAAGCCGTCCTTTTTCTCGGACGCGGCGGTCCCCTACGTCGTGCACCCCCTTCTGATGGCCTGTCACGCCCACGCGCTGGGGATCCGGGAGGACGCGATCCTCGCCGCGATCCTGCTGCACGACGTCCCGGAGGACTGCGGCGTGGCCCCGCAGGAGCTTCCGTGCTCGGAAGCGGTGACGGAAGCCGTGCGCGTCCTCACTTTCCCGGACGTCCCGTACCCCGACCGGCACGGCGTGAAGAGCCGCTATTACGGCGCCGTCGCGCAGAACCGCATCGCCTGCATCGTCAAGCTCTTCGACCGCTGCAGCAACGTCTCCACCATGGCGAGCGCGTTCAATCGCCAAATGCTGATCTCGTACATCGACGAGACCGAGACCTTTGTGCTGCCGCTGATCGAACGCGCGCGGGAAACGGCCCCGGAATACGTCGACGCGATCTTTGCCGTCCAATACCACATGCGGAGCATCCTGGAGTCGCTGAAGGCGATGGTGCTGCGGGACGGCGCGCCGTGACGCCGCCGGACCGGACCGGCGCCGCCCTCCTCCCCGGGCGATCCCTTCGCCCGGCCGTTTTTTCGCCGGCCGCCTCCGCTCCGCTTTTTCCGGCGCCCCGCGGGCAAAGCTCCGTTTTTCCATCCGCCCCGGTGTTTTTTTGTTGACATCTCCGCTCCCGGCCGATATAATAGTGGTAAAGGCTGAGTTCCTTGATCTGAAAGGAGTTTTTCGATGAAACCGATGAAAAAGATCCTGTCGGCCGTGCTGATCGCAAGCCTGCTGCTGGGCCTGATCGGTCTGAGCGGCTGCGGCCGGTACGTCTCGCACTACAGCGCGGTGGGATGCGTCCACTCCAACGACTCCGACTCTGCCGATCTGCGCTTTCAATCCTTCGAGGGGACCATGGTCTTCCGTCTGAAATACGACGGCAAAAAGCCGGCGAACCTCAACTATACCGCGAAGCTGAAGACCGGCAGCGCCACGGTGTACTACGACGTCGACGGGACCAAAGAGGAATGGTTCCCGGTCCGCGGCGGCGAAGAGATCGACGGCCGCGGCGGCGAGCCGGCCCGCGGCTCGTTCTACGTCATCGTGGAGACGGACGAACCGTGCCGCGAGGGCGAGTTCCGCTTCGTCATCGAATATCCGGACAACTGACGGAACGGTCGGCGCACGTTTCGCTTCGGAAGGGGCCCCGATACCGCGAAGCGGTCCGGCGCCGTTCCCGATCCTTCAGCGATCTTCCAAAAACAAAGGAGGCAAAGGAATGTTCGGCGCGATCATAGGAGATCTGGTCGGCTCTGTTTACGAGTTCAACAATTACACCAAAAAAGACTTCCCGTTCTTCGGCCCGGGATGTTTCCCGACGGACGACAGCCTCATGACCATCGCCGTCGCAAAGGCGATCCTGGACAACGACGGCGCGACCGCCGGACTCGGCCGGCAAGCCGTGAAATGGATGCAGAAAATCGGCCGTCAGTATCCCGAATGCGGCTTCGGGACGAGGTTCTTTGCGTGGATGTTCTGCGACGATCCGCAGCCCTACAACAGCTTCGGGAACGGCTCCGCCATGCGCGTCAGCCCCTGCGGATTCGCGGCGAAGAGCCTGAGCGAGGCGATCGCTCTCGCCCGCGCCGTGACCGTCGTTTCGCACGATCACCCCGAAGGGATCAAGGGCGCGGAAGCGACCGCGTGCGCCGTCTATCTCGCCAGGACCGGCAGCACCAAGCAGGAAATCCGCGAATTCATCACAGAGAACTACTACGCTCTCGATTTCACCCTGGACGAGATCAGACCTTATTACCATCTCCGGTTCGACGAGACCTGTCAGGGAAGCGTGCCGCAGGCGATCGAAGCGTTTCTGGAATCGGTTTCGTTCGAGGACGCCATCCGCAACGCGATCTCCATCGGCAGCGACAGCGATACGCTCGCGGCGATCGCCGGCGGCATCGCGGAAGCGTTCTACGGAATCCCGCAGGACCTCCGCGAAGAGGCTGTCAGGCGCTTCCGCTTCGGATGTCTCGTCCGCTATCCGGCGGCCTGCGTCGAAAAAGACCCGGATCTGCTTTCCATCGCAGACGAATTCGAAAGACGGTACGGCGTTTTCGCGTGTCCCCGCCCGGCGGACGGATAACGGAAAGCCGCTCTCCCCTCCCAGCCCCCCCTCCGCCCGCAGGCTTCCTGCGGGCGGAGTTTTTCGTCCCGCCTTTCTCGCTCTCGCTCCGGCCAGGTTCCGGCTCCATCTTGACGCGTTCACAATTTCGTGCTATAATTCTAAATTAACGAAGTATGCCGCGGCTTCGACCGCGGCCTTCCGGGAGAGCGGCATGTGGATTTCGGACAACTGGAAAGAATACGAGCTCTTTGACTGCGGCGGCGGCGAACGGCTGGAATGCTGGAACGGCGTCTGGCTGGTCCGTCCCGATCCCCAGGCCATCTGGGAGCGCTCCGCCCCCGACCACCCCCGCTGGGCCTCGCCCGACGGGCGCTATCTCCGCTCGAAGAGCGGGGGCGGCGAGTGGCAGCGGTTCTCCATGCCCGAGCGGTGGACCCTGTCCTACGGCTCGCTCCGGTTCCACATCCGCCCCATGAACTTCAAGCACACCGGCCTGTTCCCCGAACAGGCGGTCAACTGGGACTGGGCCGGCGAGCAGATCCGCTCGGCGGGACGGCCCGTCCGCGTTCTGAACCTGTTCGCCTATACCGGCGGCGCCACGATCAGCGCCGCGGCCCACGGGGCCGGCGTCTGCCACGTGGACGCGGCCCGTGGCATGGTGGCGCTGGGCCGCGAGAACGCCGCCCTGTCCGGTCTGGCCGACCGGCCCATCCGCTGGATCGTGGACGACTGCATGAAGTTCATCGAGCGGGAGGCCCGCCGCGGCAGCCGATACGACGCCATCATCATGGACCCTCCGTCCTACGGCCGGGGCCCCTCGGGCGAGGTCTGGCACATCGAGGACGCGCTGGAGGGACTGGTCATGAGCGCCTGCGCTTTGCTGAGCGACGATCCGCTCTTCGTGCTGGTGAACTCCTACTCCACCGGCCTCTCCCCCTGGTCGGCGGGCTATATCCTGCAAAGCTGCGCCGAGCGCCGCTATGGCGGCGTCACCGAATGCGGCGAGCTGGGCATCCCCGTCACCGCCAGCGGTCTCTGTCTGCCGGCGGGCAACGCCGCCCGCTGGAGCCGCCGCTGACTCTCCCCCGCGATCCTGACTTTTTCCGAAAGGGACCCTTTGCCAGATGGACCCCATTCTTGAGACAAAAGAACTGACATACTCCTACGACGGGGACGACGCCGCCGAAAAGCGCCTGGTGCTCAACGGCATCGACCTCGCCGTCGAGCGCGGCAGCTTCGTCGCCGTCCTGGGCCACAACGGCTCGGGAAAATCCACGCTGGCCCGCCACTTCAACGGCCTGTTCCTGCCTCTGGGCGGAGCGGTCTACGTGGACGGG
Organism: Clostridiales bacterium; assembly: GCA_016285815.1. GTDB lineage: Bacteria > Bacillota > Clostridia > Oscillospirales > QAMX01 > SIG499. Next base: position 9,431 of record JAEERN010000102.1, on the reverse strand, counting down.
ATCGACACCGCCGCCGAAGAGACGATCTACGAGCTGCGCCGCCGCGTGGGAATGGTCTTCCAGAACCCCGACAACCAGATCATCGCCTCGCTGGTGGAAGAGGACGTGGCCTTCGGCCCGGAGAACCTCGGCGTCCCGCGGGAGGAGATCGTCCGCCGCGTGGACGAGGCGCTGGCCTCGGTGGGCATGACGGAGCTCCGCAGCCACGCGCCGCACCTGCTGTCCGGCGGCCAGAAACAGCGCGTCGCCATCGCGGGCGTTCTGGCCATGCGGCCGGAATGCGTCGTGCTGGACGAGCCCACGGCCATGCTGGACCCCTCCGGCCGCGAGGATGTGCTGGACACCGTCGAGCGCCTGCGCGCCGAATACGGGCTCACCGTGGTGCTGATCACGCACCATATGAGCGAGGCGGCCCGCGCGGACCGCGTCGTCGTCCTCTCCGAGGGGCGCGTCTGTCTCGACGGCACCCCCCGCGAGGTCCTGACCGACGTCGACGCCCTGCGCGCGGTGGGGCTGGACGCCCCGTCCCCGGTCCTGCTGGCGCTGGCCCTGCGCCGGCGCGGCGCCGACGTCGGCGAGCTGCCCCTGACCGAAGAAGAGTGCGCCGACCGCATCGCCCGATGGCTTGAAACTGAAAAGGAACGCGTCTGACCATGGAAATCCTCCGCGCCGAACACATCACTCATATCTACAGCCCCAAAACGCCCTTTGAACAAAAGGCGCTGGACGACGTGTCCTTTTCCGTCTCGCCCGGCGAGCTGGTGGGCGTCATCGGCCACACCGGCTCCGGCAAGTCCACGCTGATCAGCCACTTCAACGGCCTTCTGCGCCCCACCTCCGGCAAGGTCTTCGTCGAGGGCGAGGACATCTGGGCCCAGCCCAAGCAGATCCGCCGCTTCCGCTTCCGGGTGGGACTGGTGTTCCAGTTCCCGGAATACCAGCTCTTCGAGGAGACCGTGGAAAAGGACATCGCCTTCGGCCCGAAAAACATGGGCCTTTCCGCGGAAGAGACCGCCGAACGCGTCCGCGAGGCGGCCCGCTCGGTGGGACTGGACGAATCGCTGCTGGAAAAGTCCCCCTTCGAGCTGTCCGGAGGACAGAAGCGGCGCGTCGCCATCGCGGGCGTCATCGCCATGCGGCCGCGGCTCCTGGTCCTCGACGAGCCCGCCGCGGGGCTGGACCCGCGGGGGCGGGACGAGATCTTCGACACCGTCCGCGCCTATCTCGCCTCCGGCGAAAACGCCGCCGTGGTGGTCTCGCACAGCATGGACGACGTGGCCCGAACGGCCAGCCGCATCGTGGTGCTGGACCGAGGCCGCGTCGCGCTGGAGGGCTCCCCCGCCGAGGTGTTCTCCCACCGGGACGTCATCGAGTCCACCGGCCTGCGCCTGCCCTTCGTCACGCGTGTGATGCACCGTCTGCGGGACCGCGGCTTCGCGGCGGACGTCTCCGTCCGGGATCTGGACGAGGCGGCGGACGCGCTGCTGCGCCTGAAAGGGGGCGGCGGCCGTGCTTAAGAACATCACGCTAGGGCAGTATTTCCCCGGAAATTCGCTGATCCACCGGATCGACGCCCGGTTCAAGCTGATCCTGACGGCGCTTTTCATCGCCATGGTCTTCTGCGCCAAGACGCCCGCGGGCTACGGGCTGATCGCCGCGTTCCTGATCTTCGTGGTCGCCGACTCGCGCATCCCGCCGCGGCTGATCCTGAAGAGCCTGCGGTCGATCCTGATCTTCATCGTGTTCACCGCGGTGCTGAACGTGTTCTTCACCAAGGGCGAGACCGTGCTGTTCTCGTGGCGCTTCCTCACCGTCTCCCGCGAGGGGATCGTCTTTGCCGTGTCCATGGTGCTGCGCATCGTGTTCCTGATCGTCGGCACCTCCATGCTGACCTATACCACCTCGCCCATCCTGCTGACCGACGCCATCGAGGCGCTGTTCAGCCCGCTGAAAAAGCTGCGGTTCCCGGTCCACGAGCTGGCCATGATGATGAGCATCGCCCTGCGCTTCATCCCGACGCTGATCGAAGAGACGGACAAGATCATGTCCGCCCAAAAGTCCCGCGGGGCGGACTTTGAAAGCGGCAACCTCTTCCGCCGCGTCAAGTCCTTCATCCCGCTGCTGATCCCGCTCTTCGTCAGCGCCTTCCGCCGGGCGGACGAGCTGGCCACCGCCATGGAGAGCCGCTGCTACCGCGGCGGCGACGGACGTACCCGCTACCGGGTCATGCGGTCCGCCGCCCGCGACTGGGTCGCGCTGGGCGCGGCCGCGGCGCTGACGGCCGGCGTCGTCGTGCTGAGGATCTTCGGCCTATGACCTACGCGCTCGAGCTCTGCTTCGACGGCGCCGCCTATCACGGCTGGCAGATCCAGAAGAACGCCGTCACCGTCCAGGAGACCCTGTTCCGGGCCATCACCCGCGCCACCGGCGAAGAACCGTACCCCGAGCTGGCCGGCTGCGGCCGGACGGACGCGGGCGTCTCCGCCGCGGCCTATGTGGCCAGCTTCCGCACCCACACCACGATCCCGCCCGAGCGGTTCCCGCTGGCGATCCACCGCTTCCTGCCCGGGGACGTCTCGGTCCGGCGGGCCGCCGCCGTGCCGGACGGGTTCCACGCCCGCTTTTCCTGTCTGAAGAAAGAGTACGTCTACCGTCTTTACCACGACGTGCTGCCGCACCCGTTCCTGCGGGGACGGGCCGCCTGGCACTGTCGCCCGCTGGACGTGGCGGCCATGGCGGCGGCGGCGGAGCGTCTCGTGGGGACCCACGACTTCACCGCCTTCTGCGCCTCGGGCGGCTCCGTCCGGGACCACGTCCGGACGGTCCTGTCCTGCCGGGTAACCGGCACGCAGGACCGCGCGGAGATCCGCGTCGCCGCAGACGGCTTTCTCTACAACATGGTCCGCATCATCGCGGGGACCCTTCTGTACGTGTCCGACGAAAAGCTGACCGCAGAGGATGTGTCCCGCGCGCTGGGATCGCGCGACCGGACTCTTGCCGGCGTCACGCTGCCCGCCTGCGGGCTGACGCTGGAGCGGGTCTGGTACGGTGACCGTCCCGGTCTGGACGGCATCGGCCCCGGCGTCCGGCTGTTCTGACCGCAGATATCGCAAGGAGGATCTCATGGAAAACGAAACTCCTGAAAAAAAGATCGTGGCCGACGAGGCCGTCGAGCAGCTGGAAAGCGAGTTCCGCGCCCGGCGCCGCGCCCGCCGGCGGCGGCGCGCCATTCTCACCGCGGCGCTGCTGCTGGTCCTGACGGCCGTGACGGTCCTGATCGTCCTGTTCTTCGTTAAATACTGGGACAGGCTCTCGCCCAAAGAGGTGAGCCGCTACGTCGACCTGCGCACGCCGGGCACGGCGCTGACCCGCATCGGCGGCGCGGCGGACATCGTCACCGGAACCAACTCCGTCAGCGGCGCCTACGCCGACGGACTGGCCGTGATCACCACCACCGCCGTGCGCTACGCCACCGTCCGGGGCGGCGACGGCTATACGGAGGCCGCCGTCCTCGGCTCTCCCGCCATGAGCGCCTCGGGCGATTATCTGCTGGCCTACGACCGCGGCGGCCGGTCGCTCCTGCTCTTCGACCGGGACGGCCTGCTGGCCTCGGCCGAGGCCGTCGGCGACGTGATCTCCGCCTCGGTCAGCGAAAAGGGCACGGTCTCCGTGGTCTCGGAGGCCGAGGGGTACATGTCCGCCCTCAGCGTCTACGACGCGGCGCTCCGCTCCGTCTACCGCTGGTACAGCACCGAGGTCCGCTGCATCGCCGCGGCCTTCGACGAGACCTCCCGCCAGGCGGGCGTCAGCGCGGTGTTCGCCGCGGACGGCGAGCTGTGCGGCCGGGTGCTGCTGTTCGACGTGACGGCGGAGGGCGCGTCCCACACCGTGGATCTGGGAGTCTCCGCCCCGTCGGAGATCTGGGCCTGCAGCGGCGCCTTTACGGTCCGGACGGCCAACGGCGCGGCGTTCCTCTCGTCCGACGGTTCGCTGACGGCGCTCCGCACCTTCGCCGAGCCCATCCGCGGCTTCGCGCCGGACGGGCTTGGCGGCCTGTACCTGCTGCTGGCCAGCGACAGCCTGACGGAAAAGTACGCCGTCGCCCACGTCGACGCCTCCCGCGAGGCCCCCGTCCGCGTGGGCGTGAGCGAGGATCTGATCGCGATCCACGCCGCCGACGGTCTGCTGGGCGTCCTCACCGCCCGCGGCGTCCGCCTTTACGACGCGTCTCTGGCGGAAAAGCGGATAATATCCACCGATCCCGACATCATAGACATAAGGGTGCTCCGCGGCGGAAGCGTGGTGCTCTTCTCCCGGGACGGCCTGACGGTCGTCTGACGAAAGCGAGGTGTTAACCGGGTGTATATCCTCTTCGACCTGCTGATGCTGGCGCTGATCGCCCTCTTCGTCTGGAAGGGCTATCGGAACGGGATCCTCCGCGGAGCGGTCACGCTGGGCCTGTTCGCCCTGTCCGTCTTCGCGGCGGGGCGGCTGACCGCGATCATCACGCCCATGCTGGCCGACTCGCTCCCCATGCCCGGCGTCGGCACGAAATTCGCATCCTACGTCGCCACGAACCTGATCGAGAACCCGGCCGCGGACCTTGTCCGCCTATTCTCCGACTGGGGGCTTTCGCCCCGGGCGGCCCAGGGACTTTCCAATTTCGTCGAGGGCCATTCCGAGGACTTTTCCGCCTCGGTGGCCAAGACGCTGTCCCAGTACGTGGACCGGCTCCTGACCGAGGCGCTGGTGTTCCTGTTCCTGTTCCTGCTCTTCGTCCTGATCTCGCTGTTCATCCGCGTGATGTTCAAAAACGCCCTGGAAACGCCGGTGCTGTCCACCGCGGACAAGGCGCTCGGCATGGGGATCTACGGGCTGACGGCCGTGGCCGCCGTACTGATGATTTGTTTTCTCGTGAGCTGGATCATGCCGCTGATCGACGCGTCCTTCGATCTGGCGCTGTACGACAGGCTGGTGCGCCGGTCGTTCCTGCTTTCGCTCACGGAAAAGATAAATCCCTTCGCGCTGCTGCTCGGGTGACGCGCCCGGCCGCGGACCGCACTTTCAAAATCTTCTGCTGAAAAGGAAACCGAAACCATGGTGATCTGCGCACGCTGCAAAAAGAACATCGCCTCCGTCTTCATCACCCGCATGGAAAACGGAGAGACCAAAAACGAGGGCATCTGCCTGAAATGCGCCAGCGAACTCGGCATCAAGCCCGTCTCGGACATGATGGAAAAGATGGGGATTTCCCCCGAGGATCTGGACAAGATGTCCGCCGAGATGATGACCGCGCTGGCCGCCGCCAACGAGAACGACGAGCCCGCGACCGAGGACGCGCCGGACGACGGGGACGACGAGGACCGCACCACCAACGCGGCCACGTTCCCCTTCCTCGACAAGCTCTTCGGACAGGGCCGCGCCCCCGGCGAGCAGAACGCGCCCCGTCAGAACGGCGCTCCGTCCGGCGAAAAGCCCCCCAAGAAAAAGTACAAATTCCTGGACACCTACTGCGTCAGCCTCAACGAAAAGGCCAAGGCCGGCAAGCTGGACCGGATCATCGGCCGGGCCGAGGAGATCGAGCGGGTGGTCCAGATCCTGAACCGCCGCCAGAAGAACAACCCGTGTCTCATCGGCGAGCCGGGCGTCGGCAAGACCGCCATCGCCGAGGGACTGGCCCAGCGCATCGTCACCGGCGCCGTGCCTCAGAAGCTTCAGGACAAAGAGGTGTGGCAGCTGGACCTGACCGCCTGCATCGCGGGCACCCAGTTCCGCGGCCAGTTCGAAAGCCGCATGAAGGGCCTGGTGGACGAGGTCAAAAAGCTGGGCAACGTGATCCTCGTCATCGACGAGGTCCACAATCTGGTGGGCGCGGGCGACGCCGAGGGCTCCATGAACGCCGCCAACATCCTGAAGCCCGCCCTGTCCCGGGGCGAGGTCCAGGTGGTGGGTGCCACCACGTTCAACGAATACCGCAAGTATATCGAAAAGGACGCCGCGCTGGAGCGCCGCTTCCAGCCCGTCACCGTGGGCGAGCCCTCCATCGAGGACAGCGTCCGCATCCTCAACGGCATCAAGGACTATTACGAGGCCTATCACATGGTCACGATCTCGCCCGAGATCGTGCGCCAGGCCGTCCTGCTGTCCGAACGCTACATCACCGACCGCTATCTGCCCGACAAGGCCATCGACCTGATCGACGAGGCGGGAAGCGCCGTCAACCTGCGCAACACCGCCCTGCTGGACGCGGCCCGTCTGGAAGAGGACCTCAGCGCGCTCCGCGCCGAGCGGGAGGAAAAGATCAACGCCAACTCGCCGGAGCTCTACAAAGAGCTGGCCGACATCCGTTCCCGCGAGGCCCAGACCCAGGAGAAGCTGGACCTGCTGCGCAACACCCGCCTGCCGGTGACGGTGGACGATCTGGCCCACGTCATCGAGCTCTGGACCAAGATCCCGGCCTCCAAGGTCACCGAGACCGAGTTCCAGCGCATCAACGGGCTGGAGGACCGTCTGAAGTCCCACATCGTGGGCCAGGACCACGTCATCGCCGCGGTGGCGGCCGCCATCAAGCGCAGCCGCGCCGGCATCTCCCCCAAGCGCAAGCCGGTGTCCTTCATCTTCGCCGGGCCCACGGGCGTGGGCAAGACCGAGCTGGTGCGCCGTCTGGCCGCCGACCTCTTCGACTCGCCGGAGTCGCTGATCCGCCTCGATATGTCCGAGTTCATGGAAAAACACTCGGTCAGCCGCATCATCGGCTCGCCCCCGGGATACGTGGGGTACGACGAGGCGGGCCAGCTCACCGAAAAGATCCGCCGCAAGCCGTATTCGGTGGTCCTGTTCGACGAGATCGAAAAGGCCCATCCGGACGTGCTGAACATCCTGCTCCAGATCCTGGACGACGGTCACATCACCGACGCCCACGGCCGTCTGGTCAGCTTTGAGAACACCATCATCGTCATGACCACCAACGCGGGCAGCACGCTGGCCTCCGGCTCGGCCGGCTTCGGCCACAGCCTCAGCCAGCAGAGCGCCGCCAAGACCATGAAGGCGCTGGAGGAGATCATGCGCCCCGAGTTCCTGAACCGGGTGGACGAGATCATCACCTTCAACCAGCTCAGCGTCGAGAACTTCTCGGCCATCACCCGCCTGATGCTGAACGAGCTGGCCGAGAACCTCGCCCTGCGCGGCATCACCCTGACCTACGACGACGACGCCGTGACCTATCTGACCGAAAAGTCCTATTCGGTCAAATACGGCGCGCGGAACCTGCGCCGTCTCATCCAGAAGGAGATCGAGGACGCCGCGGCGGCCGTCATCATCAGCCGCTATGAGCAGCCCGTCTCCGCCATCTCCGTCACCGCAGAAAACGGGACGCTGACCGTCAGCGCCCTCTGACCGAAAGGCAGGTGCACGCCCCGTGCCGAAATCGCGCAAGAAGAGCGGCGAAAAGAAAAAGGTCGCCAACGTGGCCCGTCACCGTCCGGCCGTGACCGTGACGGAGGAAGAGAAGAACATGTTCGAGGAAAAGTACACCTCGAAGCATCTGATCGTGAACCTGATCCACATCTGGCGCGACAGCGCCCCCATGGGGTTCATCTCGTATTTCCCCGTCATGCTGCTGTACCTCGCCTACTGCGTGCTGTGGTTCCTGGACAGCGTCCTGCTGCTGGTGCCCGAGGCCCGCGACTTTGCCGTCGCGGCGCGGAACGCCATGCTTCAGATCAGCCCCTACGTGGGCGCGCTGGGCCTGCCGGTGGTGCTGACGTATCTCCACACCCGCTACAACATCGCCCATTCGGTGTACTACTACCTGAAGAACCTGCTCTACGTCTTCCCGGCGACGATCCTGTACATCGCGCTGTGCTATCTCAACTTCATCGTCGCCGTGATGTTCCAGTCCAACGCCGGCGAGCTGATCGTGGCCGTGCTGAAGACCTCGTGGGTCCCGCTGGCGACGGCCGGCGGCGCGATCCTGCTCTGCTCCGCCGTGGCCCAGGCCGTGCTCATGTCCCGCCGCGCCCGGGACGAGGCCGTCAAAACGCCGCTGGGGCTGGTGATCCCCAAAAAGAAAAAGGATTGACCCTTCCGCCTCCTTCTGAAAAAAAGCGCCCCCGAAGACCGGTCCCGGTCTTCGGGGGCGCTTTGGGAAAGCTTCGTTTCGGAAAGAGCGGATGCGGTCAGACCGCTCCCCGCTCGACGCGCCGCCCGTCGATCCAGACGCCCAGGACCCTGGTCCCGATCTCCCAGAACGGGCCGTCCGTCAGCACGAGGTCCGCGTCCTTGCCCGGCTCCAGCGAGCCGACCCTCGCCTCGGCGCCGATGTGGCGGGCCGGGTGGATGGTGACGGCCTTCAGGGCCTCGAACTCGTCCATGCCGGCCTGGATGGCCATGCCGGCGCACAGGGGAAGCGCCGTCTGCGGGATGACCGGCGCGTCGGTGATGATCGAAACGCTGCAGCCGGCCCGCTGCAGCACACCCGGCGTGATCCAGGACTTGTTGCGCAGCTCGAACTTGGCGGCGTGGCTCAGCGTGGGCCCAACCGCCACGGGAACCCCCTCGGCCGCCAGCTCTTCGGCGATCAGGTGCCCCTCGGTGCAGTGCTCCAGCGTCAGCTTGACGCCGAACTCCCGGGCGATGCGGATGGCCGTGAACAGGTCGTCCGCCTGATGGGCGTGGGCCTTCAGCGGCATCTCGCCCCGGATCACCGGCAGCAGGGCGTTCAGTTTCATGTCGAAGGGCGGCCGCCTCGACGGATCCTCCTCCGCCGCGGCCAGCCGGGCCGCGTACTCCCGCGCCCGGAACAGCGCCTCGCGCAGGCGCGCGGCGGTGCTCATCCGGGTGGAGTCGCACTTGTCCCTGTACACGCGCTTTGGGTTCTCGCCGAAGGCGCACTTCATGGCGTTCTCGCGGATCACGCACATGTCGTCCACCCGCCGCCCCACGGGCTTGACCACGGTGAAGGTCCCGCCCAGCACGTTGGCGCTGCCCGGCCCGACGCACAGGGTCGTGACGCCCGCCTCCGCCGCGGCCCGCACCGCGGGATCCATGGGCTGGAACGCGTCGATGGCCCGAAGCTGGGGCGACAGGATATCGTTCATCTCGTTATAGTCGCGCCCCTCGGAGCCGACGCCGTATCCGTCCAGCCCGGTGTGCCCGTGGGCCTCGACGAAGCCCGCCCACAGATTCGCCCCGCCCGCGTCGACCGTCTCGTCGCCCGGGGACGGCGCGATCTCCGGCCCCACGGAGACGAGCTTTCCGTTTTCCGCCGCAGCATCGCCGCGGTACGGCTCCGGCCGGACCGAATCGTGGATCAGCGCGTTTTTGACGATCAGCATGCTTTCTCCTCCTGTTTTTTCAGGGCGTTATTGACTTTTCCCCCGGGATATGCGATAATTTTAAGAACAGGCCGCCGTTTTCACGCGCCGGTCAGC
>JAEERN010000101.1 GCA_016285815.1 Clostridiales bacterium | reverse complement strand
TGGCACGCCGACGCCGCCGCCCAGCAGCAGCGGCGTCCGCCCCGCCCGGGACAGGTCATAGCCGTTGCCGAGCCCCGTCAGCAGGTCGAACCGCTCTCCCGCCGCGGCGCGGCTCATGCGCTCCGTCCCCGCGCCGACGGTCTTGTACACCAGCGTCAGCAGCCCGTCGGCCCGGTCGCAGACCGAGATGGGACGCCGCAGGTACTGTCCCTCGACCAGCACGTTGACGAACTGGCCCGGCCGCGTCACGGCGGACGTGTCCCCCGCCAGACGCATCCGGAACACCCGGTCCGCCAGACGGACGTTTTCCGTCACCGTAAAGATCTCCTGTCTCACGTCGGTCCCCTCTCCCGTTTTACGCGTCGATGGTGGAAATGGTCAGCGTGGTCTCCTCCAGAACGTCCAGCAGCACGCGCACCGTGTCCAGCGCGGTAAAGATGGTCACGTTGTTCTCCGTGGCGTACTTGCGGATCAGGAAGCCGTCGGTCATCTGGTCCGTCGAGCCGATGTCGCGGGTGTTGATGACGTAGGCGATGTGGCCCTGACGCAGGGCGTCCGGGATCTCGTTCGCGTCCTCGCCGATCTTCTTCAGCACGTGGGTGCGGATGCCGTTCCGCTTCAAAAACGCCGCGGTGCCCGCCGTGGCCTGGATATTGAAGCCCAGATTGTAGAAGCGGCGGATCAGCGGAAGCGCCTCTTCCTTATCCCGGTCGGCGATGGTGGCGAAGACCGTGCCGTAGTTCTGAAGCCGCATGCCGCTGGCCTGAAGCGCCTTGTACAGCGCGCGGTTCAGCTTGTCGTCGTACCCGATGGCCTCGCCGGTGGACTTCATCTCGGGGGACAGATAGGCGTCCAGCCCGCGGATCTTGTTGAAGGAGAACACCGGGACCTTGACGTAGCGCCGGGTCTTTTCGTCGGGATAGAGGCCGAAGATCCCCTGCTCCCGCAGGCTCTTGCCCAGGATGGCCTCGGTGGCGATGTCCGCCAGACTGTACCCCGTGGCCTTGGACAGGAAGGGCACCGTCCGCGACGAGCGGGGGTTGACCTCGATGATGAACACGTTTTCCTCCCGGTCCACGATGAACTGGATGTTGTACAGCCCCACGATGCCGATGCCCGGCCCCAGCTTTCTGGCGTACTGCAGGATGATCCCCTTGACCTTGTCCGAAATGGAGAACGGCGGATAGACGCTGATGGAGTCGCCGCTGTGGACGCCGGTGCGTTCCACCAGCTCCATGATGCCGGGCACGAAGACGTTGACGCCGTCGCAGATGGCGTCGACCTCCACCTCTTTGCCCTCGATATAGCGGTCCACCAGAACAGGCTTGTCCTCGTCGATCTCCACGGCGGTCTTCAGATAGACGCGGAGCTGTTCCTCGTTGGCCACGATCTGCATGGCCCGGCCGCCCAGCACGAAGCTGGGCCGCACCAGCACGGGATAGCCGATCTCCGCCGCGGCGCGGATGCCGTCCTCGATGCGGGTGACGGCGCGCCCCTCCGGCTGGGGGATGCCCAGAGCCTTCAGCACCTTTTCAAAGGCGTCGCGGTTCTCCGCCCGCTCGATGGCGGCGCAGTCGGTGCCGATGATGGAGACGCCCCGGTCGTGAAGCGGCTGGGCCAGATTGACGGCCGTCTGACCGCCCAGCGAGGCGATGACGCCCTCCGGCTGCTCCAGCACCAGGATGTTCATCACGTCTTCCGGCGTCAGCGGCTCGAAATAGAGCTTGTCCGCCGTGGTATAGTCGGTAGAGACCGTCTCCGGGTTGTTGTTGATGATGATGGCCTCGTACCCCGAGCGGCGGATGGTGGACACCGCGTGGACCGTGGAATAGTCGAACTCCACGCCCTGTCCGATGCGGATGGGACCCGCGCCCAGCACGACGATCTTTTTCCGGTCGCCGGGGACCACGTCGTTCCGTCCCTGATAGGAGGAATAGTAGTACGGGATGACCGCGCCGGTGTGGAAGGTGTCCACCATGCGGTACGCCGGCACGATGCCCGCCCGCCGGCGAAGGGCGAACAGCTCGGTCTCGGCCATGCCCCAGACCCGGGCGATGTATCGGTCCGAAAAGCCCAGCTGCTTGGCCGCCCGCAGCGTCTTTTCGCTGCCCGGCTCCGCCGCGGCCAGAAGCCGCTCCATCTCCACCACGCGGGCAAAGCTCTCCAGGAACAGCGGCGTGATCTTCGTCAGCTCGTACAGCTCGCCGATCCCCACGTTCCGGCGCAGCAGCTCGGTCACCGCGAAGATCCCGTCCGCCCGGAAGCGGCGGACGTAGTCCTTCAGCTCCGGCGTAGGCATGTCGTCGAACTTCTCCAGACGCAGGTGGTCCGCGCCGATCTCCAGCGACCGCACGGACTTCAGCAGGCACTCCTCCAGGTTCGAGCCGATGCCCATGACCTCGCCCGTGGCCTTCATCTGGGTGCCCAGCTCGTTGGAGGCGGCCGAGAACTTGTCGAAGGGGAACCGCGGCAGCTTGGCCACCACATAGTCCAGCGACGGCTCCTGCGCCGCGGTGGTGTTGGCCAGCCGGATCTCCTCCAGCGCCATGCCCACGGCGATCTTGGCCGTGACCCGGGCGATGGGATAGCCGCTGGCCTTGGAGGCCAGCGCCGACGAGCGGGACACCCGGGGGTTGACCTCGATGAGATAGTACCGGCTGGAACGGGGATCCAGCGCGAACTGCACGTTGCAGCCGCCCTCGATCTTCAGCTCGCGGATGATCTTCAGCGCGCTGTCGTTGAGCA
>JAEERN010000100.1 GCA_016285815.1 Clostridiales bacterium | reverse complement strand
GACTTCCTCCGCGATTTGCTTTAAAATTCATAACACATATGAACTCTAACCGGTTTTCTCTCGCGGAGGTTATATGCATCACCCCGACCTTACAACCGTCGTGTCGGCAGCCGAAGGATCCTTCGGGTGCGTTGCGGCGGTCTCGTTTTTTGTGATCAGGAAAGGAGAACGGCTGTGAGCAATCGAAGCGCAAAGAAAAAACTTCCCGCTCATATCGCGGCCCGCCTGGCCGAGCGCGGCGTGGACCCGGAAGGGATTCTGCGCCACGTCCACGGCGACATGGATCTGCAGCACGGCTTCGTGGACCAGATCCTGGCCTACGACGCGGAAAAGCTCTACATACTGTCCGGAACGGAAAAAGTCGTCCACCTCAAGAAGGAGAACCGCCTCGAGGCGGTCTTCGATCCGACCGGCTTTTCCGAGATCCCGGTAAGCGAGCTGGGCAAGCTGTCGGTGGACCAGATGATCTCGCAGGGACGGCTGATCTCGGAAAAAGACGGCGTCTTCCGCGAACTTGCGGATTTCAGCATCGGCCGCACGGCCAACTTCGAGATCTTCGCCCGGAACTTCAACCGCAGCTTCGGCGAGGACGAGGAGGACAGCGGCCCCATCGGCGAGGAACAGGAGCTGTTCTGCCCCAAGTGCGGAACGCGCTATCCGGATCCGGCGCGAAAGCTCTGCCCCAAGTGCATGAGCCGGACCAATCTGGCCGGGCGTCTCATGTCGCTGTTCAAAAAATACACCTTCAACGTGATCATGATCGTGTTCCTGATCCTGCTGCAGAGCGCCTTCTCCATCCTGTCCCCCTATTTCTCCACGGCGCTGATCTACGACAAGGTGCTGGCCGACGCCCCCGGCCCCGACACAGTCTATTACGGCGTCCAGCTCTTCCACGAGGCCGGGCTGGTGATCCTGGGGCTGATCGCCATCCGCGTGGTGGGCGTTTTGCTGAACATCGTCCGGTCGAACTACATGGCGAGCACCGTGCCCAAGGTCATCTACGACATGAAGATGCTGATCTTCACCGCCATGCAGCGGCTCAGCGTCGGGTTCTACACCAGCAAGCAGACGGGAAGCCTGATGACCCGCGTCAACGACGACGCCAACAACGTCTACAACTTCTTTTTCGGCGGTGTGCCCTATCTGGTGTCCAGCGTTCTGACCTTCGGCGGCGTGCTGACGGTCATGATGCTCATCAACTGGAAGCTGTGCCTCATCGTCGCCGTCAGCATCCCCGTCATCCTCGGCTCTTACGTCGGCATTATGCGCTTCCTGCGCCGCCTCTACCGCGCCAACTGGGTCTATAACTCCCGCATGAACAGCCTGCTCTCCGACGCGCTCTACGGCCAGCGCATCATCAAGGCCTTTACGCAGGAGGATTCGGAAAGCGCCCGCTTCGAGAGCTACAGCCGCCGCGTCCAGACCGCCCACACCCGTCTGGCCCTGACGCAGAACACCGCCTATCCTCTGGTGGGACTGGTCATGCGGATCGCCCAGTGCGTGCTGCTGGCCTTCGGCACCGTCCTGGTCCTCCGGCGCGAGATGTCCGTCGGCATCCTGCTGACGCTTTCGGCCTATCTCAATATGCTTTTCGAGCCGCTGGGGCTGTTCTCCAGCATCTCGAACTGGTGGTCCAGCTGTCTGGACTCGGCCCAGCGCATCTTCGAGATCGCCGACGCCAAGACCGACCTGCCGGAAGCCGAGCACCCCGTCCACCTGGAGACCATCCGCGGCGACTTCAAGGCCGAGGGCCTGCTCTTCGAGTACGAGCCGGGCCACCCCATCGTCCGGGATCTGAACCTCGAGGTCAAGGGCGGCCAGATGCTGGGCATCGTCGGCAAGACCGGCGCGGGCAAGTCCACGCTGATCAACCTGCTGGCGCGGCTCTACGACCCCGTCGAGGGCGTCATCACGCTGGACGGCGTGAACATCAAGGACATCGCCATCGAGGACCTGCGCCGCAACATCGGCATCGTCAGCCAGGACATCTATCTGTTCATCGGCTCCATCGCGGACAACATCCGCTACGCCCGCCCCGACGCCACGCTGGACGAGGTCATCCGCGCCGCCCGCGCGGCCTGCGCCCACGACTTCATCAGCAAGCTGCCCGACGGGTATGAGACGCGCGTCGGCGCCGGCGGCCAGGGGCTTTCCGGCGGCGAGCGCCAGCGCATCTCCATCGCCCGCGCCATCATCCAGAATCCCAGCATCCTGATCCTGGACGAGGCCACCGCAGCCATGGACACGGAGACCGAGCGGCGCATCCAGGAATCCCTGGCGGCGCTTCAGAAGGGGCGCACCACCATCGCCATCGCCCACCGCCTCTCGACCCTGCGCGACGCGGACGTTCTGGCCGTCATCGACAAGGGCCGCGTGGTGGAATACGGGACCCACTCCGAGCTGATCGCCCTGGAGAACGGGACCTATCGCAAGCTGTACGACCTCCAGATGGAGGCCCTCAAGATGATCGCGGGCTGAACCGGATCTTCGGAAAGGAGACATTGCCATGGAAAACAGGATCTCTCTCGCCGCGCTGGCGGACGTCAACTATCTCGACCCGGCCCGGGCCCGCTTTTTCGTCGAAGACCGGGACTTTCTCTCGCTGGACTACGACGGCGAGATCTACCACAACGTCAAGCTGCACCGGGCCATGCCCTTCCGCCTGCCGGACGACTATATCTCCGTTCAGGACATGGACTCCAAAGAGCTGTTCCTCATCCGTTCGCTCTACGAGTTTCCCGAGGAACAGGCCCTTCTGATGAGCCGGCATCTGAAAAAGCGCTACTACACCCCGGCCATCCGCCAGCTCTCCGCCATCAAGGAAAAGCTGGGGTACCTCTATTTCGACGTGGTGACCGACGCCGGCCCCATCTGCTTCGCCCTGCGCGACGCGACGCACAACATCCGCCGCATCGACGACGGCAAGCGCATCATCATCGTGGACGTGGACGGCAACCGCTATGAGATCGAGGACGTGGCCAAAATGGCCCCCGCCGATTTCCGCCGGATCGAGCCGTATCTGCTCTGATGCGGTCCCGGCGCGACTTTCTTCGGAGGTGACGAGAGCATGCGACTTCGATATGAACCGCCCGAGGCGCTGAGGGAGACCCTGGCCGGCGCGGTCTACTGCATCCCCTTTGACATGGATTACGAGGGCAACACCGCCGACTGCTGGTGCACCGTGGACGCCGAGGCCGTCCGGACCTACGTCAACGGCGCCCTGGCCCGGGAATACGTCACGGCGGATCTGGCCGAGATGGCCATCCATCTGGCCGTGGGCGCGGCGGAGCTGTACGGCGAGGAAAAGGGCCGCCCCGTGCTGATCGCCTATTTCAGCCGCCGCCATTCCGACCGCTTCGCGGAGCTGGCCCGCGCGATCAAGATCTTCAACGAATACCACGTCTGGACCGAGTCCACCGACGAGAACGAGACGGTCTGCCCCAAGTGCGGCCGACAGCTGATCAAGGGCACCTCGGTCTGTCCCTTCTGCGCGCCCAAGGGCTCGGTCCTGGGCCGCATCCTGAAGCACATGAAGCCCTATTACGGCGGGATGGTCCTGGTCTTCGCCGGCTATGTGGTCTCCAGCCTGCTCGGCATCGCCATCCCCATCGTCAACCGGCATCTGGTGGACGACTATCTGCGGCCGCAGACGGGACCGCTGTGGCAGGCCCTGGGGCTGGTCGGGCTGATGTTCGTCGCCTATATCTCCAGCACGCTGATCTCCATCGCCTCCAACCGGCGCAGCTCGAAGATCGGCACCAACTTCGCCAACGACCTGCGCACCATGAGCTATTCCAAGATCCAGGCCATGAGCATCAGCTCCATGTCCAAGCGCACGCCGGGCGACCTGATGCGCCGCATCACCACGGACACCGCCAACGTCCAGGGGTTCATCACCGGCACCGCCCAGACGGCCCTGCTGCAGATCACCACGCTGGTGGTGGTCACCGTCATCATGTTCATCGTCAACTGGAAGCTGACGCTGTGGGCCTATTCCACGGTCCCGCTGGTGATCGCCGTCATCGTGCTGGCCCGCCGCATCATCAAGCTGCGCAACGAGGCCCTGTGGCGCTGGGCCAGCCGCTCCAACTCCATCCTCTACGACATCATCCGCGGCATCCGCGTGGTCAAAAGCTTCGGAACGGAGAAGCTGGAGATCGAAAAGTACTCCAAGGTCTCGAAAAAGCTCAACGACGTCACCGTCTCCAACGAGCGCCTCTGGGCGTTCCTGATCCCGATTTTAGGCTTCACCCTCGGCGTCAGCGAGTTCGTCATCCTCTATTTCGGCAGCCGCTCCGTCATCGGCGAGCAGATGACCGTCGGTCAGCTGATCCAGTTCGTCTCCTTCCTCGGCTATATCTACTCCCCGCTGAACACGCTGACCCTGCTGCCCCAGCAGCTGACCAGCTTCTTCACCTCCGCCTCCAAGCTCTACGAGGTACTGGACGAGATCCAGGACGTCGAGGACAAGGAGGACGCCGAGGACATCCAGGTGGTGGGCGACATCAAGTTCGAGGACGTCTACTTCGGCTATAACGTCTACGAGCCGGTGCTGAAGGGCATCAATTTTGAGATCAAGCCCGGCGAGATGGTGGGCATCGTCGGCCCGACGGGCGTCGGCAAGTCCACGCTGATCAACCTGATCATGCGGTTCTACGACGTCACTGGCGGCCGGGTCACCATCGACGGGCACGACGTCCGCGACATCCCGCAGCACACCCTGCGGGACAACATCGGCATCGTGTTCCAGGAGACTTTCCTCTTCGCCGGCACCATCTACGACAACATCGCCTACGCCAAGCCCGGCGCCCTGCCGGAGGAGGTCTTCGCCGCCACCAAGATCGCCAACGCCCACGAATTCATCATCAAGCTGCCGGACGGCTACAACACCAAGCTGGGCGAGAACGGCTTCACCATGTCCGGCGGCGAACGCCAGCGCATCGCCATCGCCCGCGCCGTGCTGCGCAACCCCGCCATCCTGATCCTGGACGAGGCCACCGCCTCGCTGGACACCGAGACCGAGCACCTGATCCAGGAGGCGCTGGAGCGGCTGATCCAGGGCCGCACCACCTTCGCCATCGCCCACCGCCTTTCCACCCTGCGCCACGCCACCAAGCTGATCTGCATCGACAGGGGCAAGGTCGCCGAGATGGGGACCCACGACGAACTTCTGAAGAAAAAGGGGATCTATTACAATCTGGTCATGGCCCAGCGCCAGACCACCAAAATGGCCGACGCGTGACCCGCGCCGGCCATTTTTTATTTTTATTTGAAACGAAGGGGGGCCAATGCGATCGCTCCGCGTCCCGGCCCGCCGGGGCGTCCCGGTCCCAAGGCGCCGGACCCGCGGCGCGGGCGTTCCCCGTTGACGGCCCGGCCGGATGTGGTAAAATCACAGAAAAAGCGAGATCGACCGATCTCATCAAAGGAGGCCCCCGCATGAAGCAAACCATCCTGCGCCGATACGCCCGACTGATCGCGAGGACCGGCGTCAATATCCAGAAGGGACAGGAGGCGGTCATCACCTGCGATCTCGACCAGCCGAAGTTCGTCG
>JAEERN010000018.1 GCA_016285815.1 Clostridiales bacterium | reverse complement strand
GCCGCCGGGACCGCCTCCGCACGGGCCCTGCAGGGGCCCCGGCCGCTGCGGCGCCGCCCTGGCGCGTCGCGTATGGAACCGGAAAGGCCCGGACTGCGCCGTTCGTCACAGATCCCGCGCCCGTTGCGGACATTATACCACATTTCCCTGCGCCGTACAAGCAAAACCGCTCCTGTCCCGGCGGACAGGAGCGGTTTTATCCGGGGGAAGAGCGCCTGAAGGACGCCTCTTCAAGGGGGAGACCGGGGAAAACAAACGCGCCCGGCGCGGAGAGCCGAAGCTATAGACGCCTTTGGGCAACGATCACGGTATAACGGTCGGCATCATAGGCGACCCCCGTTTCCCGGAATCCGTTTTTATGCCAGAAATGTTCCGCCTGTGGATTTCCTTTCGCCCATCCGAGGCGAAGCCTTGCCACTCCGGCGCGGGACAGAGCGGCGCACAGTCCTTCGATGATCCTGCTCCCGACGCCGGAATTCTGTACGGACGCGTCTGTCATGAAAAAGCCGATAAAAGCCGTGGACGCGTCGGGGTAAGCCAGGATCAGATCCATCACGGCGATCAGCTTGTCCCCGTCAAAAAAGCCCGCGTAGTATTTATCGCTCCTCTCTTTGTTCGGGGGCAATGCGTTCATATCGTCCAGGATGCTTCGTTCCGAGACGAACGGAGGACAATACCGATAGTACAATCTGTTGCCGCGGCACAATTCATACACCTTCGCAACGTCCGAAGTGCCTAATTCCCGCACGAGATACCGATCCGATAACAGGGAAACGTCCATCGCAGTCTTCCTCCGCAAACGCCGGTCCGCCAAGCCGATCATACCGCCGGGGACCGCCGGAAAACGATATATTTCACAACGTATAAATGTTACGGCTGTTTATCCGCAAAGATCCACTTTTGCACAGTCGTTGAAACGCGCAAAGCGACGGAGCGTCCGGTCAAGTGTGTCCTGCAGCTTCCTGGTCTGCCGGACGCCGGATGCGATCCAGATGTTTTTGACGAGAAGCGTCTTTTCTCTGTGATCAGCCACTGCCTCGATCCGCCCGATGAAGTCTCTGCCCCAGAGGACAGGCAGGGTATAATAGCCGTATTTTCGATCGGCAGCAGGCGTGTAAATCTCCCATGAGTAGTTAAAATCCCAGAGTGCGGCCACCAGCGATTTGTCCCAAAGCAGCGGGTCAAGCGGCGCCAGAAACTCCATACGCGGTTTTTTGTCAAGCGTTCCCGCGAGAACGTCCTGCAGCAGCGGGTCGTCCTCTGTCAGATAATAGAACACCGTTTTGATCCCTTCGACTCTTGCGGGCCGTATTGCGCCGCGGGATTCCAGAGATGACAATACCGCTCTGCGCCTGTCTGCGTTCATTGCTATGCCTAAAAAGGCGGGCGTATTTTTATCCCAGAGCAATCCGATCGCTCCGATCCGCCGAAGAACGCGCCAGCACAGCAGATCCTCGTCTTTCGGGCAGGGATTGTCTGCTGTCAGCAGCGACGGTTTCAAATGCCGTTCCGCAAGATCATAGAACTTCCGGGAACCGATTTTGTGGTGGATCACAAGAGTTCCGTCGGTATACAGCTGTTCCAGGACTGACCGGGCAGCCTTGGACTTTTTATGCCAGTTTCCGCTCCAGTGCATCGAGGAGTGCCAGAAGATCTCACCGCTGATCGGGAGCGTATCACTGGAAACCGGGCCGTTTGCCCGGATATAAGCCAGCGCCTCCCGTTCCAGCTCGGCAAGTCCGGAAAAGCCGGAACCAAGCTCGCGGCTGCGTTCCCGATAGGGAGAGAAATACGGCCAGTCTTCGACCGGCCATATGGAGAGTTCCTTGTCTGCGTAGTCCACCAGCAGCCGATCTTTGTACAAAAGGTCCGTCAGAATAGACTTCCGGAATCCTTTCACGCGGGACTGCAGGGTAAGTTCCGCGTTTTTTCCGCAGACATCCACCGGATCGTACTGAATACAGCCGGCTTGCCGCACATAGTCATACGCGCCTTTTTTTCCGAAGAAACGATAGCCGCCGAGCAAGCCCTGTTTCACCAGAATGAACGTTTGCGCCTGTTCTTTTGTCAGGATCATCCTCTGTTTTCCCTCCGCTCCGGTTGGGATATCGTGAAAACAGCAAACAGTTTTATAAACAAGAAAAGGATTGCTACTGTCAAAATAGCAACCCTATTCTGAATCGGAGTGGCGGGACTCGAACCCGCGGCCTCTTGGTCCCGAACCAAGCACTCTACCAAACTGAGCCACACCCCGGACCGGTGGAACGCGCTTTTCCGGCGCGCTTGTCTATCATACTACTTTTGCCGGGGTTTGTCAAGAGATTGGCCCCGCGAAATGACAAACTTTTTCCGGCGTCACAGCAGCGACCGGTAGAACGACGCGGGCAGGAACGAAGAGAGCTGGACCAGCGCGGCGGGGATGCCCGGCGTCGGGCTGACGTCCCCCTCGCCCAGAAGGACATCGTCGGTGACCGGCAGAGACCCGGAGATGCGGAACCGTCCGTCCTCGACGACGGCGCACAGGTCCCCGCCGAGCTCGGTGAAGCCGCGCCGGGTCAGGATCCAGGTGGTGGCGAAATCCTCGGGCAGCTCGTCCCGGATGCGCGCCGGGGAGAGCCCGGCCAGCGCCTTGTCCCGGCGGAGCGGGGCGGAGACGGCGATGCTGCCGCGGAGGGACGAGCGCGTGACGGAAAAAGAGAGGACTGCGTCGGTCCCGCCCAGATGCAGCGCCATACAGAGCAGACCGCTGAGGGCGCTGTCGAAGCGGGCGCGGTCGGCGGACACGAACAGGTCGCGGGCCGAGCGCGAGACGGCCGCCGAGGCGCCGAGCGAGGCCAGAAGCTCCCGCGTGTCCGCGAGGAAGGTGCGGACGGCGCGGCCCAGATCGAAGCAGACGGGAACGGGGATGTCGTCGTCCCGGTGGGAGAGCGCGGTCTGTTTCAAAAGACGGCAGCAGCTTCGGTAAATGGCGGCGCAGACGGACTCCTGGTCGGGGACCCGGCGCTGGAGCAGGTTGACGGCAGACAGGATCAGGGAGATCTCGCCCCGGGAGGATGGGTCCGCCTCGGCGCGGTGGGGCGCGGCGGTGTCGTCCCGGACGAACTGCCACAGGCAGAGGTCGTCCAGCGGGGTCAGGAGAGCGGTCAGCCAATCTCCGTCGGAGAAGACACTGAAGCACTGCGTCCCGCCCGCGGAGAGGTCGACGCCGAAGACCGCGCCGGCGTCCGCGCCGGGCCGGGCAGCCGGAAAACGCCGCCGGGCCGCCCGGTTGACCTCGACGATCCGGCCGGCGCGCGTCAGCAGAGCGGGCGCGGCGATGGCCCCGGTGATCCGGCTGTACACGCCGTCTTTTTTGCTTGCCGTTTGAAACACCCCCCAAGATCGGTTCCGAGACCATTATAGCACAAGCCCGGGAAAACTGCAAATATTCGACCGTTTTTTTGCGCGGCGGCGGCGGCAGAATGGGAATATTCGACAAAGAGAGGGGCCGGATCCGGAAAATAATCATGGCACCATACAAAAATAAAAAATCGTCCGATTTTTTCCGAAGGGGTCTTGTAAAAATCCGGCTTTCGCGCTATAATATAGGCAACAAATAAGGAGGTATGCAACACATGTCAGTCAAAGTCGCAATCAATGGTTTTGGCCGGATCGGCCGTCTCGCCTTCAGACAGATGTTCAACGCCGAGGGGTATGAGATCGTCGCCATCAACGACCTCACCAGCCCGAAGATGCTCGCCCATCTGCTCAAGTACGATACCGCCCAGGGCAAGTATGCTCTCGCCGATAAGGTTTCATTCACCGACGACAGCATCATCGTCGACGGCAAAGAGATCAAGATCTTCGCCGAGAAGAACGCTGCCGACTGCCCGTGGGCCAAGTACGACGTGGACGTCGTTCTCGAGTGCACCGGCTTCTACACCAGCAAGGAAAAGGCTTCCGCTCACCTCGCCGCGGGCGCCAAAAAGGTCGTCATCTCCGCTCCGGCCGGCAACGACCTGCCCACCATCGTCTTCAGCGTCAACGAGAAGACCCTGACCGCGGAGGACAAGATCATCTCCGCCGCTTCCTGCACCACCAACTGCCTCGCCCCCATGGCCAAGGCCCTGAACGATTACGCTCCCATCCAGAGCGGCATCATGACCACGGTCCACGCCTATACCGGCGACCAGATGATCCTCGACGGCCCGCAGCGCAAGGGCGACCTGCGCCGCTCCCGCGCCGGCGCGGTCAACATCGTGCCCAACAGCACCGGCGCCGCCAAGGCCATCGGCCTTGTCATCCCCGAGCTGAACGGCAAGCTGATCGGCTCTGCCCAGCGCGTTCCGGTCCCGACCGGCTCCACCACGATCCTCGTGGCCGTCGTTAAGGGCGCCGACGTCTCCAAGGACGGCATCAACGCCGCCATGAAGGCCGCCTCCTCCGACTCCTTCGGCTATAACACCGACGAGATCGTCTCTTCCGACATCATCGGCAGCACCTACGGCTCCATCTTCGACGCCACCCAGACCATGGTCGCCAAGATCGACGACGACACCTATCAGGTCCAGGTCGTCTCCTGGTACGACAACGAGAACTCCTACGTCAGCCAGATGGTCCGCACCATCAAGTACTTCGCGGAGATCCGGTAAGCTTCTCCCGCGGGTCTCAGACAGCAGCGAACGCCCCCGGCACGGAAACGTGCCGGGGGCGTTTTTCGTCCGCGCCGCCGCTCCCGGCGCGAAGAGTCTCAAAAAAGCCGCGCCCGGATCGCCGGGCGCGGCCGTTTGCACGGAATGCGGGGGAGGCGGGCGTTCTTTTCAGTCCAGCACGGCCCGGATGGCGGCCAGCAGCTCGCCGTAGGTCTCAAAGGCCGGAAGGTCCGGGTTGTCCCGCTTGATGGCGTCGGTACTGCGGAACAGAAAGCCCGCCTTGCCGGCGCGGATCATGTCCAGATCGTTGAAGCTGTCGCCCACGGCGACGGTGTCGTACCCGATGGACTGCAGCGCCCGCACCGTGACCAGTTTGGTCTTTTCCGCGCGCAGGCGATAGCCGGTGACGGCGCCGTCCGGCGCGACGGTCAGCGTGTTGCAAAGCAGCGTGGGCCAGCCCAGCTTCCGCATCAGCGGCGAGGCGAACTGGGTGAAGGTGTCGCTGAGAATCATGACCTGGGTCGCGGCGCGCAGCTCGTCCAGGAATTCCCGGGCGCCGGGAAACGGGTCGATCCCGGCGATGGTCTGACGGATCTGGGGCAGGCCGAGTCCGTGTCGGCGCAGAACGTCCAGCCGGAAGCGCATGAGTTTGTTGTAGTCCGGCTCGTCCCGGGTGGTGCGGCGCAGCTCCGGGATGCCGACGGCCTCGGAAAAGGCGATCCAGATCTCCGGCACCAGCACGCCTTCCAGATCCAGACATACAATCTCCATATCAGTTCTCCTCTGTCGGGCAAAGACTTTCCGCGCCCGCCCGGTTCCGACCCTTCCGGGAGGAGAGGGGGGCGGGCCGCGGCGCTTTTATTGTATCACATCCGGCGGAAAAAGTCATCCCCCGTTTTTGCACGCCGCTCCGTTGGGGCCGGCGGGCCGGGCGTTTTTTACCGGCACGGCGGAGGGAAAGGGGAGGCCTTGCTTTGCCGGACCGCAGGACCGGGCGAAAAGAAAAACGCGGCCCCGGCGTTTCTCGCCGGGACCGCGTTCTGCGGTCACTGCTGGGTCGCGCCGGAGCGGACCTGCTGCTTGATCTGACGCAGCCGGTTCAGCGATTCGGCCATGGCCTGTTCCGTGCCGGAGACGGAGTTTTCGATGTAGGCCGCCGTGGCGGTGCGCAGGTTGTGCGATTCCTTTTCGGCCTTGCGCGTCACCTCTTCGGCGTGCTGCTCGCTCTTTTTGATCAGGTCGATGGACTTGGCGTTGGCGTCGGCCAGGATCTGGTCGGCCCGGGCGGAGGCGTCCTTCACGATGCTGTCGGCCTTGGCGTTGGCGTCGTTGAGGATGTTCTGGGCTTCGGCCTTTTTCTGGTTGACCAGCTCGGAGGTGAGGCGGCGCGCCTCGCGGATCACGGCCTGATCCTCCACCAGACGGCGGGCGCGGGTCTCGGCGTCGCGGATGATGGCGTCCGCGTCGCGCTCGGCGGCGGCCTTCAGCTCTTCCTGCGCGCTGACGATGGCGCGGGCCTGCTGCAGCTCTTCGGGGAAGGTGGAGTTGATCTCGTTGAGAAGATCGGTGACCCGCTCGCGGTCGACGACGGCCTTGCCGCCGCTGAGAGGCATGGTCCAGGCTTCGCTGATAAGCTCGTTGAGTTGATTGATAAGCTCTTCCGTGGTCTGACGTCTGTCCATGGTGACAGCCTCCTTCGTAAAATGAGAGGGATCTCAGGTCTTTTTATGCGCGCGGCTCTCCGCGGGAAACCAGCTCTTTCAGAACGGCGGGCGGGAAAAATCCCGAAACGTCCGCCCCCAGGCGGAACAGCTGAAGTCCGTTGCTGGTGGACACGTGGCGCAGGGCGGGATCGGCGGGGAGAAGCAAGGTCTCCGGCGCGCCGAGGGACAGGTTGATGCGCGCCATGTCGGCCTCGTATTCCAGATCCGCCTGGTTCCGGACGCCCTTGACGACGGCGTCGGCGCCGAGGGACCGGACCGCCTCGGCCAGCAGGCCGGAGGCGGATCGGACGGAGACGTTTTCGGTGCCGTCCAGCGACTCGCGGATCAGGCGCACGCGGGTCTCCGCGTCGAGAAAGCCGGGCTTTTCCTCGTTGTGCATGACCAGAACGACCACCCGGTCGAAGACCGCCGCGGCGCGGCGGAACAGGTCCAGATGGCCCAGCGTCACCGGGTCAAAGCTGCCCGGACAGACGGCGGTGCCTTTGCTCATGCTTCAGCGTCAACTCCTTGCGCGGGCCGGTACAGGGCGAGCGCCGTGCCGCCGTAGCGGCGGAGCTTTTCCAGCCGGAGACGGCCCAGCTCCTGCGGCAGGTGTTCGCCGGCCGATACCTCACAGATTATTATACCACAATCGGACAAAATGTCAAATGATTCGAGGACCTTCAGGACGTGCGGCACAAATTTTTCCCGGTACGGCGGGTCCAGCAGCACCAGATCGAAGCTTTTTGGCGGTACGCCGCGCAAAAACGCCTTGTAATCGCTGTTCACGATGCGGGCCCGGCCGGCCAGACCGGTGGTCTCGGCGTTGCTGCGGATCACCGCCAGCGCGGCGGGAGAGCGGTCCACGAAGACCGCCTCGGCGGCGCCGCGGCTGAGCGCCTCGAGACCGAGCTGGCCCGTGCCGGCGAAGAGATCCAGCACGCGCCGGTCGGCCAGCTGAAACTGCAGGATGTTGAAGATGGCCTGTTTGACCATGTCGCTGGTGGGGCGCGTCTCGCTGCTGGGAACGCTCTTCAGCTGGCGGCCCCGGGCGGACCCGGATGTGATCCTCATTGGGTTTCCTCCGTTGATCGGCTATTGGGCGCGAAAGCGCCGGTAGACGGCCTCGGCGACGCTGCGGGGCACTACGGCGGACAGGCTTTCCACGTCCGCCTTGCCCACCGCCTTGACCGAGCCGAAGGCCTTAAGCAGGGCCGCGCGCCGCGCGGGTCCCACGCCGGGGATGCTTTCCAGCGCCGACGTGGTCAGGCGGGCCGAACGGCGCTGGCGGTGATACGTGACGGCAAAGCGGTGGACCTCGTCCTGGATCGAGGCCACCAGAGAAAAGGCGGCCGGGCTGCCGGACAGGGCGATCTCGCGCCCGCTCCGGTCCACCAGGGCCCGGGTCCGGTGGCGGTCGTCCTTGACCATGCCGAAGACCGGGCAGCTTTTGCCCAGCGATTCCAGCGCGGCGCAGACCGCCTCGGTCTGGGCCGCGCCGCCGTCGGCCAGCAGCAGGTCGGGCAGAGCCGCCTCGGGCTCGGAATAGCGCCGGGTGACGACCTCGGCCATGGAGCGGCAGTCGTCCTGTCCCGAAAAGCTCCGGATGCGGAACCGGCGATAGCCGCTTTTTTCGGGACGGCCCGCGCGGAACCGCACCAGCGAGGCCACGTTGTCCGCCCCGGCGGTGTGAGAGATGTCGAAGGACTCGACGACCTGGGGCGGCCCGTCCAGCCCGCACAGACGGCCCAGCTCGGTCAGCGAAAGGCTGCGAAGCTCGGAGGCCTCGGTGGTCCGGCTGACCTCCCGGTGGGCGTTGTCCTCGGCCATGGTGAGCAGCCGGCGCGCCACGCCGCGCTTCGGCGCGGCGAAGACGGTCTTTTTGCCCCGCAGCCCGGAGAAATAGCGGGCGGTGAGCTCGGCCTCGTCCAGAGGCGAGGTGACCAGGATCCGGTCCGGGATCCGGTCGGGCGCCGCCGCGTAGAACTGACGGATCAGCTGGGGCAGCGCGGCGGAGAATTCGGCGGGGGAGAGGGACAGGGCCTCGGTGCGCGTGCGGCAGATGACGCCGCCGTGCAGCGAGATGACGGAAAAAGCGCAGCGGACCTGGCCGCAGTACCAGCCGAAGGCGTCCACGTCGCCGGGCAGGTCGGTGAAGACCTTTTGCTTTTCGCTCAGAGCGTTGACGGCGCGCCAGCGGTCCCGCAGGGCCGCGGCGCGCTCGAATGCCAGCGCGTCGGAGGCGGCCTGCATCTCGTCCTTCAGCGCGTCCAGCAGCTCGGCGTACCGGCCGTCCAGGATCAGCAGCGCCCTGTCGAAGCGCCGGCGGTATTCCGCCGGGTCCGCGTCGGCGCGGCAGGGCCCGTAACAGCGGCCCGTCTGGGCGTGGAGACAGGGACGGCCGCGGCCCACGTCCCGCGGGAAGACGCGGCTGCAGGTGGGCAGCGCCAGCGCGGCGGTGACCGCGTCGATAACGCCGAAGGCCACGCCCCGGCCGCCGTAGGGTCCGTAATAGGCCGCGCCGTCGTCGGCGCGGCGGTTGACCACTTCGAACCGGGGATAGGCCGCGCCGCGGTCCACCCGGATGAAGGGATAGCCCTTGTCGTCCTTCAGCAGGATGTTGTAGCGGGGCTTGTACTGCTTGATCAGCGTGCTCTCCAGCACCAGCGCCTCGAACTCGTCGGCGGTGACCACGTACTCCAGACTTTGGGCCCGGCGGATCATCAGCTCGGTCTTGGGCGGGCGGTTGCTGTGGAAATACTGGGTGACGCGGTTTTTCAGGATCTTGGCCTTGCCGATGTAGATCACGGTGCCGGCCGCGTCGCGGTAGAAGTAGACGCCGGGGGAATAGGGCAGAGAGAGCGCCTTTTCGCGCAGTTCGTTCTCGGTCACGGGCGGTCCCTCCTTTTCCCGGTGATATAAAGCGCGGGGACGGAGCGCGGCAGCGTCTCCGTCCCATCGGTGCGGATCGTTGTTTACTTGGCGGAGAAATCGGATTCGATCAGCTCGCAGAGCGTGTCGACGGCGACCTGTTCGTCCACCCCGTCGGCGCGGAGGGTGATCGTCGAGCCCTTGGTGACGCCCAGGGAAAGAACGCCCAGCAGGCTTTTGGCGTTGACCTGACGGTCCTCCCGGATGATCCAGATGCCGCAGCGGAACTCGTTGGCCTTTTGAATGAAATAGGTCGCGGGGCGCGCGTGCAGCCCGACCTGGTTGTTTACGGTGATCTCTCTGGTAATCATAACAGATATGTCTCCTTCAGACGGCGCTTCGCGTCTCCGCAGAACGCGGAAATATCCCCGGCGCTCCTTTAACACTGTAATAGGATACCCCAATCGGCGCAAAAAGTCAACCGTCCCCGGGACGCTTTTCTGAATTTCGGCTGAATGAACAGAAAACGCCCCGCCGGGCGGCGTTTCAATTGACAGTTTTTTCACATTTCCGCATGCGGAAGGGCGGCGGGGGGAAGACGAACAAAAAAGAACATTTGTTTTGTTCCGGGGCGGCGAAATTTGACCGGAAAACCGGGACGCCGCCTTTTATTGGATAAAAATTTTTTGAGAATTGCATGTTTTTCCTCTTGCTTTTTTCAGAGGGCCCGTGTATAATATAGTCAAAGGGCGGCAAAGTGGCGGCTCAGTAGAAGTGAAGTGACGGTAAGGGAGGGAAAAAGATGCTCATCAACAGCAGCCAGCATGCGGTTGACGCCAAGGGGCGGATCTTTTTCCCCATGCGCTTCCGCGACGATATGTGGGATAAGATCG
Source organism: Clostridiales bacterium (assembly GCA_016285815.1). GTDB lineage: Bacteria > Bacillota > Clostridia > Oscillospirales > QAMX01 > SIG499. The sequence goes on along the minus strand of JAEERN010000018.1, from coordinate 4,623 downwards.
TCATCTGCCGGGGGATCGGCAAGTATCTGATGCTGTTCTCGCCGGAGGAGTGGAAGCGGTTCACCGACCGGTTCAACCGCCTGCCGGACAGCAGCCGCGAAAAAGTGAGACGCTTTTTCTTTTCCGTGGCGGCCGAGTGCTCCGTGGACCAGCAGGGGCGGCTGCTGCTGCCGCAGAACCTGCGCGAGTTCGCGGGCCTGAACAAGAACGTGACCGTGGCCGGTATGCAGGACCACGCGGAGATATGGGACAGCGACGTCTGGGCGCAGGCGCAGGAGCAGATCAGCGCCGACGAGATCAGCGGCCTGATGGACACGCTGCCGCTGGCGTGATGGCGGCGTTCGCGCACAAGTCCGTTCTGCTGAACGAGAGCGTCGACCTGTTGGGCCTCCGGCCCGGCGGCGTCTATGTGGACGCGACGCTGGGCGGCGGCGGACATTCGGAAGAGATCCTGAGCCGGGACGGGACCGTCCGGCTGGTGGGGATCGACCGGGACGGCGAGGCCATCGCCGCCGCGCGGGAGAGGCTCGCCCGGTTCGGCGGGCGGTTCACGGCGGTCCGCGCCAACTTCGCGGACATGGGCGAGACCCTGGCGGCGCTGGGGATCGACCGGGCGGACGGCGTGCTGTTCGACCTGGGCGTCTCGTCGCACCAGCTGGACACGGCCGAGCGGGGCTTTTCCTACCGGACAGACGCGCCGCTGGACATGCGGATGGATCCGGACGGGCCGGTGACGGCGGCGGATCTGGTCAACGGGGCCCCGGAGGCCGAGCTGAAGCGGATCCTGTCGGAGTACGGCGAAGAGAAGTTCGCGGGGCGCGTGGCGGCCGCCATCGCCGCGAGGCGGGCGGAAAAGCCCGTGACCACCACGGGCGAGTTGGCGGAGATCGTGGCCTCGGCCATCCCGGCGGGGGCGGCGCGGAAAGAGCGTCAGCATCCGGCCAAGCGCAGCTTTCAGGCGATCCGCATGGCGGTCAACGGCGAGCTGGAGGCCGTCGATGCGGGCATTCGGGCCGCGGCGGACCTGCTGGCGCCGGGCGGGAGGCTCTGCGTCATCACCTTCCACTCGGGAGAGGACAGGCTGGTCAAGGGGATCTTCAGCGAGCTGGCTTCGGGCTGTATCTGCCCGCGGGACTTTCCGGTCTGCGTCTGCGGCCGGAAGCCGAGGATCCGGATCCTGACCAGGCACCCCGTCGTCAGCGGGGAGGACGAGCTGGCGGACAACCCCCGGGCCCACAGCGCGAAGCTGAGGGCGGCGGAGAAACTGTGAAAGAAACGAACGGCTGATACGGAAATGGGGAAGACGGCTGTGGCGAGATACATCGATTATTCCATCCGGCCCGAAGCGGCGCCGGAGACCGGGAGCGAACCCTCGATCCTGCGGTACACCGACCTGGCGGGCCAGGAGAACTATATGTTCTACGGCAGCGAGGGACAGGCTGCCGTCGAGGCGATCCCCGTTGAGATCCCGGTCCGGGAAGAGCGCCCCGAACAGAAGGAAGAGCCGCAATACCGCCCCATGCCCTCGGCGGGGATCCTCGACGAGATCGGCCATGTGGCGCGCCGCCGGCGGCCGCGGACCCTGAGCGCCGTGCTGTTCGGCGCGGCGGGGCTGGTGCTGGCGCTGGTCCTGTTCCGCGTGGTGGCCATGCACGGCGAGATCAACGCCCTCGCCATCGAGACCGGCGCGCTGCAGAGCGAGCTGACGTCCCTGCAGAAAGAGGAGAGCACGCTGCGCTATCAGCTGGCCGGAGTCATGACCGAGGTCGAGATGAAGGACCGCGCCGTCCACGAGCTGAAGATGGTCCGGGCGGACGCCGACAACACGGTGGGCGTCCGGTACAGCGAGGGCGACGTGTTCGAGATTGGCGCCGAAGAGGCGGAGACGCCGGCGGTGCTGGCGTTTCTGACGGACACCTTCGGCGATCTGGCCCAGCGGGTGTGGGGTTTTCTGAACTGAGAGAAAAAGACGAAGAAAAGAGAAAAGAGCCGGCGGATGGGGGAAAACGCGCAAAGCCTCCCGTCCGCCGACTTGGACGCTTTTGGGACGGCCGCGGCGCCGGACATAAGCGGTCCGGGACGACCATATGCATGAAACGGACGGCGGTTTGCCCGGGGCGGAGAGCGCGGAAAGGACGACAGTGAAGGGTACAGGGATCGGGATCGAAAAGACGAGAAAGTTCAGGATGCTCGGCGTTCTGGCGGTGCTTCTGCTGGCCGTTCCGTACATCGTCTGGCATCTGGTCCGGCTGCAGATCGTCCGCGCGGACGAGTATCAGAGCATGGCGGCGGAACAGCAGACCCGCGACCTGCTCATCACGCCGGCGCGGGGCAGCATCGTGGACCGGAACGGCGTGGTGCTGGCCACCAGCGTCACGGTGGACACCATCGCCGTGGCCCCCAACGAGGTGGAGGAGGGCACGGAGCGCGACATCGCCGCGGGGCTGGCCTCGCTCTTGGATCTGGACTATGACACGGTCCTGGCCAAGGTCATGAAAAAGAACACCATGTATCAGCTGATCCTTCGCCGCGCGGAGCCGGAGCAGTCCGACGCCGTGCGGGCCTTTGTGTCTGAGACGGGGTTCCGCGCCGTCAAATTCTACGAGGACACCAAGCGCTATTACCCCTACGCCTCGCTGTTCTCCAGCGTCCTGGGCTTCACCAGCTACGACAACGAGGGCGAGTACGGGCTGGAGCTGAAGTACGACGACGTGCTGACCGGCGTGGCCGGGCGCGTGGTCACGGCCAAGGACAACAGCGGCCACTCGCTCTCGTTCTACTTCGAACAGCGCACCGAGCCCACCGAGGGGTATACCCTGCGTCTGACCGCGGACGCGGGCGTCGAGCAGATCCTGGACAAATATCTGGAGATCGCCATGGAGGAGCACGGCTGTGCCGGCGTCGTCGGGCTGGCCATGGACGTCCGCACCGGGGCCATCCTCGGCATGTCCCAGAAGGGGGATTACGATCTGAACGCGCCGCGGACCGTCGCCGACGGGACCGTGGCGGAGGAGCTGGAAAAGCTGACGGGGGACGAGTACAACGACGCCTATCTGAACGCGCTGTACCAGCAGTGGCGGAACCGGGCCGTTCAGGAGCCCTATGAGCCGGGCTCGGTCTTCAAGATCATCACCGCGGCCATCGCGCTGGAAGAGAACGTCGAGACTTTGAATTCCGTCTTCAACTGCCCGGGGTATTCCGTCGTGCAGGGACAGCGGATCTCCTGCTGGAAAAGCGCGGGCCACGGGGTCCAGCTCTTCGGCAAGGCGCTTCAGAACTCCTGCAACTGCGCGTTCATGGAGATCGCGCTGGACATCGGGCACAAGACGTTTTACGACTATTTCGAGGGCTTCGGCTTTACATCGAAGACGGGCGTCGACATGATGGGCGAAGCCACCCCGGTGGGCGGCGTGCACTATCACGTCTACGACACGTTCTCCAACCCCAACGTGGGCGGCTATATCTCGCTGGCCACCTACGGCTTCGGCCAGACCTTCAAGGTCACGCCGATCCAGCTCATCACCGCCGTCAGCGCGGTGGTCAACGGCGGGAACCTGATGCGCCCCTATATCGTGGACGCGCTGGTGGACGCCAACGGCAACGTGGTCCAGCAGTTCGAGCCCACGGTGGTGCGGCAGGTCGTTTCGAACAAGACCTCGACGACCGTCCGCGGTCTCATCGAAGAGGTCGTCTCCGTGGGCACGGGCGGCAACGCCTACGTCCCGGGATACCGGGTGGGAGGCAAGACGGGCACCTCGGAAAAGCGCGCCGAGTCCATCGCCGCGGGGCGGGACCTTTACATCGCGTCGTTCCTGGGCGTGGCCCCCTGCGACGATCCCCGGATCGCCGTGCTGGTCCTGCTCGACGAGCCGACGGGCACACTGCACCAGGGCGGTCAGATCGCGGCCCCCGTGGTGGGCAAGATCATGAGCGAGCTGCTGCCGTACTGGGGCGTCAAGCCCGTCTACACCGACGAGGAGCTGGCCAACATGTCCAAGACGGTGCCCCTCACCGTGGGCGGGATCCGCAGCTGGGCGGAGGCCGTCGTGGGCGAGGCGGGCCTGGCCGTCCGCGTGGTGGGCGACGGGGACTACGTCACGGCGCAGTATCCGGTGTCCGGCTCTACCGTCGCCAGCAGCTCCACGGTGATCCTGTACTGCGGCGCGGAGCCCGACCGCAGCGAGATCCGCATCCCGGACCTGACGGGCATGACCTATAAGGAAGCGACGGAGTACCTCGAGCTGCTGGGGCTATACATCGACGCCTCGGGCGCGCTGGGACGGACCGGCTCGGGCGAGTTCACCGTCCGGAGCCAGAGCCCCGCGCCGGCCGACGGGACGGTGACCTTCGGCTCGGTCATCACGGTAGACTTTTACGCCGACAGCGACGTCGGCGAGTGACGGTTTTTCGGAAATAAGAGAAAAAAAGGAGTGGGACCGATGAAACTGAAAGACGTGCTATTCGGGATCGGCGCGGCGCTTGCGGGTGTCGACGCGGAGACGGAGATCGCTGCCGTGACGCATGACAGCCGGAAGGCGGGTCCCGGCACGCTGTTTTGCGCGCTGCCCGGCGCGGACTCCGGGGTGCACGGCATCCGCTATGCCGCGGCGGCGCTGGAGCGCG
>JAEERN010000099.1 GCA_016285815.1 Clostridiales bacterium | reverse complement strand
TCTCGAGCCGGGGCAGGTCGGAGAACACCGAGTCCAGCGGCAGGACGAAGCGATAGTCCCCCGCCGCGGCCCGCGCGGCGATCTCGTCCGGCGTCAGCGCGCCGTCCACGGAAAAACGCCCCGCCGCGGTGCGGCGCAGCGCGGCCATGGTGCCGCAGCTTCCCAGCGCCAGACCCAGATCCCGGCACAGCGAGCGGATATACGTCCCCTTGGAGCAGACCACGTCCAGCGTGAACTCCCCCGCCGCGGCGTTCTCCGCCGTCACGGCCAGCGAGCGGATCTCCACCTCGCGCGCGGGGACCTCGGCGGTCTCGCCGCTGCGGGCGATCTCGTACAGCCGCCGCCCGTTGACCCAGATCGCAGAATACAGGGGCGGCACCTGTCGGATGCGCCCCGTAAAGGCCGGCAAGGCGGCCAAAAGCTCTTTTCTCGTCACCCGCCGGTCCGACGTTCGGATCACATTCCCGGTCACGTCGCCGGTGTCGGTCTCGACCCCCAGCCGCAGCACGGCGGTATAGCGCTTTTCGTCCGCGCCCAGATACTCGGTCACCCGCGTGGCCCGGCCGAAGCAGACCACCAAAAGGCCTGTGGCCAGCGGGTCCAGCGTTCCCGTATGGCCGGCCGAGCGCGTGCCCAGCGCGCGGCGCACCTTGGCCACCGCCGCGCTGGAGGAATAGCCGGACCTCTTGTCCACCGGCACGATGCCGCTGCGGGGCGGGTTCATCGCGCGGTCAGGACCTTTTCCACCTCAGAGGCCACCTGGTCCACCGCCTCTTCCGGGGTGCCGTAAACGGTACAGCCGGCGGCGCGCGCGTGGCCGCCGCCGCCGAAAACGGCGCAGACTCTGCTGGCGTCCACCTTGTCCGCGGTGCGAAGCGAGATCTTCATGGACCCGTCCTTCTGCTCGTAGACGGTGATCCCCGCCTCGACGCCTTCGATCTGCCGCGGGATCGCGGAGAACTCGTCCACGTCGTCGTCCGTGGCACCGGTCTCCCGGCGCATCTGCTGGGTGATGCAGATGGACGCGATGCGCCCTCCGAACCGGAACGAGAGCCCTTCGTACACCAGCCGCTCGATCCGGGCCCGGGCCAGCGATTTCTTCTCGAACTGCTCGGTGTTCACCGCCGTCAGATCGAAGCCCGTGCGGATGCACGCCGCGGCGATCTCATGGCTCTCCGCCGTGGTGTTGGCATAGCGGAAGCACCCCGTGTCCGTGGACCCGGCGATGTAGACCAGCTCGCCCAGCACGGCGTCCAGCCCGACCTCCAACTCCTTGATCAGATAGAACACGATCTCGCCCGTGGCCGGGGCCTCGTCGTCGATCAGGGCGTCCGCCCGGGCGGTCAGCCCGTTGGCGCGGTGGTGGTCCACCACGAAGTCGATGCGGTCCAGCCAGACGCGCTGGCTGGACTCGAACTGCTGGGGCGCGGAGATGTCCACCGACACCACCGTCTTCGGCGCGAACCCCGCCGGCGCGGCCAGCGGACCGTGATACGGCGCGAAGCGCGCGGTGATCTCGGGGTTGACGGCCAGATACGCGGTCTTGCCCGCCGCGCGGAGCGCACGGCAAAGCGCCGCCGCGGAACAGACGGTGTCTCCGTCCGGGCGGCGGTGCGTCAGCAGCAGAAAGTCGTCCCGCTCCCGCAGCTTCTGCGCGAAGGAACCGAGTTTTTCGCGGATCCTGTCAATGACCATCTTCGGTCTCCCCGATCTGTTTCATGATGTCGAGGGTCCTGCGGCCGCGCAGGATCCCCGGGTCGGCGGCAAAGCTCAGCTCCGGCGTATAGCGGAGCTGCATGGCGTGGGCCAGCTCCCGGCGGATATAGCCGGAACAGCTGCCAAAGCCCTTCATGACCTCCGCCAGATCCGACTCGTCCCCCAGCGTCGACACGTACACCTTGGCATAGCGCGCGTCGGAAGAGACCTCGACCCGGGTGATGCTGATCATCCGCTGGAGCCGCGGGTCCTTGACCGTCCGAAGGATCTCGGCGATCCTCGCCATGATCTCGTCTCCGAGCCGTTCGGCTCTGTATCCTGCCATAGGGAAAACGTCCTCTCAAATCTGGATCATCACGAAGTTCTCGATGATGTCTCCCACCTTGACGTCGGTATAGCGCTCGATGCCGATGCCGCACTCGAAGCCGGTGGCCACCTCGCGGACGTCGTCCTTGAAGCGGCGCAGGCTGGAGATCTCGCCCTCGTGGATGACGATGCCCTCCCGCACGATGCGGACCTTGGCGGCGCGCTGCACCTTGCCGTCCTTGACCATACAGCCGGCGATGGTGCCGACGCCGGTGACCTTGAACACCTGGCGCACCTCGGCGGTGCCCAGCAGGTCCTCTTTGAACTTCGGGGCCAGCATGCCCTTGATGGCGGACTTGACCTCGTCGATGCACTCGTAGATGATGCGGTGCAGACGGATGTCGATGCCCTTCTGCTCGGCCGACGCGCGGGTGTTGATGTCCGGACGGACGTTGAAGCCGATGATGATGGCGTTGGAGGCCGAAGCCAGCATGACGTCGTTCTCGTTGACGGCGCCGACGCCGCTGTGGATGACGCGGACGCGGACCTCTTCGTTGGAGAGCTCCTCCAGCGACTTCTTGATGGCCTCCACCGAGCCCTGAACGTCCGCCTTCAGGATGATGCAGAGCTCCTTGAGCTCGCCCTCCTTCATGTGGGTGAACACGTCGGCCAGCGTCATGGACTGGGCCGCGCTGGTGTTGGCGTCCCGCTCGGCGCTGCGCCGCTGCTCGACCAGCTCGCGGGCCATGCGCTCGTCCTTGATGACGTGGAACTTCTCGCCCGCGCCGGGGGTCTCGTCCAGACCCATGATCTCCACCGGGACCGACGGTCCGGCCGTTCCGATGCGGGAGCCCTTGTCGCTGACCATGGCGCGGACGTGGCCCACGGCCTTGCCCGCGAGCACCAGATCGCCGGTCTTCAGCGTTCCGTTCTGCACCAGAAGCGTGGCCACCGGGCCGCGGTTCTTGTCCAGCTTGGCTTCGATGACCGTGCCGTAAGCCGGGCGCTTCGGGTTGGCCTTGAGCTCGCGCATATCGGCCACCAGCAGGACCATCTCCAGCAGCTCGGGGATCCCCTGTCCCGTCAGGGCGGAGATGCGGGCCACCACGGTGTCGCCGCCGTACTCCTCCGGCACCAGCTCGTATTCCATCAGCTGCTGGATCACCCGGTCGGGATCCGCACCGTGCTTGTCGCACTTGTTGACGGCGACGACGATGGGAACGTTCGCCGCTTTGGCATGGTTGATGGCCTCGACGGTCTGCGGCATGACGCCGTCGTCCGCCGCCACCACCAGGATGGCAACGTCCGTCACCGACGCGCCGCGGGCGCGCATGGACGTAAAGGCCGCGTGGCCCGGCGTGTCCAGGAAGGTGATGGTCCGGCCGTTGATCTCGACCTGATAGGCGCCGATGTGCTGCGTGATGCCGCCGGCCTCGCCGCCGGCCACGTTGGTCTTCCGCACCGCGTCCAGCAGGGACGTCTTGCCGTGGTCCACGTGGCCCATGACCACGACCACCGGCGTGCGGACCACCAGATCCTCGGCCTTGTCCTCGCTCTCGTCGAACAGACGCTCTTCGATGGTGAGGTGCACCTCGTGCTCCACCTTGGCGCCGAACTCCATGGCCACCAGACTGGCGGTGTCGAAGTCGACCACCTCGCTGACCGACGCCATGACGCCCATCTTCATCAGGGCCTTGACCACCTCGCTGCCCGTCTTCTTCAGGCGGGAGGCCAACTCGCCCACGGCGATCTCGTCCGGGATGCTGACCTTGAGCTGGGTCTTCTTCTGGACCTCGCGCTGGAGGCGGCGCATCTTCTCCTGCTCCTCCGCGCGGCGCTTGGTGCCGAAGTTCTGCGGGCGCTTGTCGCCCTTTTTGTTGATCTTCTGCTTCGAGCGGTCGCCCGTGTTGACTTCCTTGTCGGTGACCAGCCGGTCGATCTTCTCGTCGTACTTCGACATGTCGATGCTGCTGCCGCGGGTGTCAACATAGCGGCGCTCCGGCTTTCTCTGCTGCTGGGGCTGGCGGGGCTGCTGTCCGGGCTGTCCGGGACGGGGCTGCTGCCCGGGCTGGGCCGGGCGGGGCTGCTGTCCGGGCTGGGGCTGGCGGGGCTGCTGTCCGGGCTGTCCGGGCTGGGCC
>JAEERN010000017.1 GCA_016285815.1 Clostridiales bacterium | reverse complement strand
GGAGGCGGCGGCGATGCTGCGCCGTCTGTCCGGCCGCAGCCACGAGGTCTTCACGGGCCTCTGCGTGCTGGCGGGGGAGGAGAAGCGCGCCTGCGTGGGCCGCGCGGAGGTGACCTTCCGCGCGCTGGGCGAGGACGAGATCGCGGCCTATGTGGCCGGCGGCGAGCCCATGGACAAGGCGGGCGCCTACGGCATCCAGGGCCGCGCGGCGGCCTTCGTGGAGGGGATCCGCGGCGACTATTACAGCGTCGTGGGCCTGCCGGTCTGCCGGCTGGCGGAATTCCTGAGAGAGCTGGCGCCGGAGGCGGAGATCCGCCCCGGGCGCGGATGAAAGGGGCGGGACGGCGCGGCCGTCCCGCGGGGGAAAGCCCGCGCGCGGCGCGGGAAAGACGGGCGGAAACGCGTCGGAAAGGAGACTGAGACCGTGAAAAACGTCTTTCGGAACAAGATCTTCATGGTCGCGGCCATCCTGGTCGTGGTGCTCGTCGCCGCGACGGCGGCCTTTGCGGTGTTCGGCCGCGAGGGCAGCTCGCTGCAGCAGGCGGCCGAGACCGTGGTCTCGCCCTTTCAAAAGCTGTTCTCCGGCCTTTGGGGGAGGCTGACCCATTTTTCCGACGCCATGACGAAATACGACGAGCTGCAGGAGGAAAACGAGCGGCTTCGGGCCGAGATCCGGGACATGCAGGAGCTGATCCGGGACGCGGAGGCCTACCGGGCCGAGAACGAACAGCTGCGGGCGCTTTTGGATATGCGCGAGGGCAACGAGGAGATGGAGCTGATCAGCGCCAACCTGATCGCGTGGAACGACGCGTCGTGGAGCTCGGTGTTCACCGTCAACCGCGGCTCGGGGGACGGGGTCGCCGTGGGCGACGCCGTCATTGTGGACGCGGGGCTGGTGGGCGTCGTCACCGCGGTCACGCGCAGCACCGCCGAGGTCAGCACGCTGGCCGACACCGCGGTCAGCATGCCCATGCGGGTCTTCCAGTGCGGCCTGACGGCGGTGGGCGGCGGCGATTTCCGGCTGATGTCCGCCGGAAAGCTGCGCCTGTCCGATCTGCCGCCGGAGAGCGGCATCCGGATCGGCGACACGGTCATGACCGAGGAGAGCCGCGGCGTGCCCGGCGGGATCCTGGTGGGCGTCGTCAGCGAGATCGAGACCGAGGGACACGGCATGGCCGCTTACGCGGTGGTCGACGCGGCGGTGCCGCTGGACCGGCTGGGTCAGGTGTTCATCGTGACGGACTACGTCCGCACGAAGCTGCCGGAGGACTGAGCCTATGAAGACCGGCAAGGGAGCCTTCGCCGTCAAGGCGCTGGTGCTGTTGGTCTGGATGATCCTGATCAGCGCGCTGGAGAGCTCGGTGATGGTCCATCTGAAGATCCTGGGACAGGTGCCCAAGGGCCTGCCCTTCGTCGTGGCGGCCGCCGCCGTGCTGGACGGGCCGATGGCCGGCGTGCTGGCGGGCGCCGCCGCGGGCTTTTTCGCCGACGGCGTGGCCGGGCAGAGCTTTTGTCTTTACAGCGTGGTCTATCTCGTCGGCGGGGCGGCCGTGGGCGCGCTCTCGCAGGAGGTCTTCCGCCGCAGCTTCCTGACGGCGATCGGCTGGGGCGCGGCGCTCTACGGGATCGGCGAGTTCCTGCGCTTTTTCCTGTTCTATTACCTGTTCGGCCGGGCGGGCTGGGGCGCGGTCCTGACGGTGATCCTGCCGGGCCTTTTGTACTCGCTGCTGATCTCCCCGCTGGCGGTGGGACCGTCGTTCATCCTGCGCCGGTGCTTCAAGACTGAGGCGCCGCTGATCCGGTAAGAGGATTTCCTATGAAAAAGAGCATGCATCTGGTCTGGCGCATCGGCGTGGTGGGTGTGGTCGCCCTGGCGCTGGCGCTGGTCATGAGCGTCCGGCTGGCGCGGCTGCAGCTTTCCGCCGAGGCCACCGGAGAAAACGAAAAAGAGGTCCGCCGTGAGGTCGAGACCACCACGGTCACGCTGACCACTCCGGCCATGCGCGGCGTCCTCACCGACCGCTACGGGCGGGAGCTGGTCTCCAACGTGGTCACCAGCAACGTCCAGCTGGAGTACGCCCTGTGGGACCGGAAGAACCAGAACGCCGTCATCGCAGAGCTGGCGGAGGTCTGCACCGCCGCTGGGGCGGCGCTCCGCGCGGACGCGGTGCCGCTGGCGGCCGACCGGCCGGCGTTCCTCGAGAGCTGGCTGGATCCGGAGACGCGCAGCACCTATTTCACGTCCTTTTTGAAAAAACAGGGCTGGAGCGAGGCCCTCTCCGCGGAGGAGCTGTGGGAGAAGCTCCGGGACTATTACGGGATCGGCGAAGAGACGGACTATGCCGTCGCCCGCACGGTGGCGGGCGTCCGCAGCAATATGGAGCGATACGACTTCGCCTATGCCAACCCCTTCGTGTTCTGCTATGACGTGGGGCGCGAGCTGGTGCTGGAGCTGGGCGGGAAGGACTGGCTCATGCGCGGGGTCCGGACGGTCTACGACTATACGCGCGTTTTCGAAACGACCTACGCCGCGCACATCCTGGGGCGCGTGGGCTCGATCTACGCCGAGGAGTACGAGGCGCTGGCGGCGCAGGGCTACCGCCTGAACGACACCATCGGCAAGGACGGGGCCGAGGCGGCCTTTGAGAAGTATCTGCGGGGCAGCGAAGGCTCGATCCGGGTCCGGCTGGACGGCGACGGGCGCGTGGTGGAGGTGGTCTCCGAGACGGAGGCCAAGGCCGGGAACAACGTCATGCTGACGCTGGACCTGGAGCTGCAGAAGGCGGCGGAGGACGCGCTGGCCTCTCAGATCGGCGTTCTGGTGGCCCGCGGCGAAGAGGATCCCGAGAACTATCCCACGGACGTGGGCGGCGGCGCCGTGGTGGTCATCGACGTCAACAGCGGCGAGATCCTGGCCATGGCGTCCTATCCGACCTTCGACATCTCGCGGTACAGCGAGAACTACAACCAGATGCTGGCCGATCCGCTGCTGCCCATGTTCAACCGGGCGCTGAGCGGCATCTACTCGCCGGGCTCCGTGTTCAAGGTGGTCACGTCCGTGGCCTGTCTGCAGGAGGGCGTCATCGAGCCGGACACGGTCATCGAGGACCTGGGCGTCTATCGGTTTTACGACGACTATCAGCCGGAGTGCTGGATCTACCGGTCGTCCGGCGTGACCCACGGGGAAGAGACCGTGGCCGCGGCCCTGCGCGACTCGTGCAACTATTTCTTCTACGAGGCGGGGCGTCTGCTGAACATCGACCGCCTGGGACGGTACGCTACGGCCTTCGGGCTGGGAGAGTACACCGGCATCGAGCTGTACGGAGAGACCAAGGGCTATATCGCGTCGCCGGAGTCCAAATACGCCGCCGTGCGGACGGCGTGGGTGGGCGGCGACACGCTGCAGGCGGCCATCGGACAGAGCTATAACATGTTCACGCCGCTGCAGATCTGCAACTGCATCGCCACGCTGGCCAACGGCGGGACCCGGTACGAGGCGCATATCCTGAAGTACGTCACCGAGTCCGACTATTCCGCCGTGGTCAACGCCACGCAGTCCGTCATCGCCGAGCGCATCGATATGTCGGAGACCACCCACAGCACCGTCATGAAGGGTATGTCCGAGGTGACGGAGAACGGCACCGCCGCGGCGGTCTTCTCCGACTATGAGGTGCACATCGGCGGCAAGACCGGCTCGGTGCAGGTGCCGGACGGCTCGTCCAACAGCGTGTTCGTGGCCTTCGGCCCCTACGACGCGCCGGAGATCGCCGTGGCGGTCATCGTGGAGCACGGCGGATCCGGCAACGGCATCGCGCCCATCGCGCTGGAGATCTTCAAAACGTATTTTTCGCTTCAGCAGGAGTACGGCTCGGGAGCCGCCGAGCAGACCGTCTCCGACTGAGGCGATCCCGGTCCGGAGACCGGCTTTTCGGGAGGAAGGGAGGCCCAGACAAATGGCGGAGGTCATTCTGATCGCGTCCGGCAAGGGCGGGACCGGCAAGACGACGGTCACCGCGGCGCTGGCCTGCGCGCTGGCCGACGAGGACCGGCGCGTTGCGGCGGTGGACTGCGACTTCGGGCTTCGCAACCTCGACATCGCGCTGGGACTGGCCGAGCAGGTCGTCTTCGACGTGGGCGACGTGCTGTCCGGCCGGGTGGAGACGGAGCGGGCGCTGCTGCGCCATCCGGAGTTCCGCGGACTGGCGCTTTTGCCGTCCACGGCGGCGGCCGAGCCCTTCGACCCCGCGCGGTTCGACGCGCTGATGGACGAGCTCTCCCTGGGATTCGACTATGTGCTGCTGGACGCGCCGGCGGGGATCGGCTCGGGGCTTCGCGCCATCGCGCCGGCGGCGGAGCGGGCCTTTCTCGTGACCACACCGGACACGCCGTGCCTGCGGGACTCGGCGGCGGCGGCGGACGTGCTGGCCGAGGCGCGCGTCAGCGACGTGCGGCTGATCCTGAACCGGGTGGACCGGCGGCGGCTGAAGCGGAAGACCTCGTGGAGCGTGGACGCCGCCATGGACGAGCTGGGGCTGAGGCTGTTCGGGCTGGTGCGGGAGGATCCCGCCGTCTCCGACGCCTTCAGCGCGGGGATCCCGCTGATGCGGACCGGCTGCCGTGCGGCGGCGGACGCGGCGGAGATCGCCGCCCGTCTCTGCGGGAAGCGCGTCAGCAACGCCAGATGGGTCGGGTATTATTGACGAATTTCGGCCGCGCATCTTGATTCTGGCGGGAAATGCGGTATAATAGAAAGAGAGGGCCGCGCGTCGGCACCGGGAAGGAAACGAGAGAATGAACATTGCCCTGATCGCCCACGACAAGAAAAAAGAACTGATGGTCCAGATCTGCATCGCCTATTGCGGGATCCTTTCTCAGCACAACCTGTTCGCCACGGGGACCACCGGCAAGCTGGTGGCCGAGGCCACGGGGCTGAAGGTCCACCGCTTCCTTTCGGGTCCCCAGGGCGGCGACCAGCAGATCGGCGCGCGCATCGCCTACAACGAGATCGATATGGTCCTGTTCTTCCGCGACCCGCTGACGGCGGGGGTCCACGAGCCCGACCTGTTCTCCCTGCTGCGGCTCTGCGATCTGCACAACGTGCCCATCGCCACCAACGTGGCCACGGCGGAGGTCCTGATCCACGGGCTGGCCCGGGGCGATCTGGACTGGCGCGACATCGTCAATCCCAAGGAGTGACGCGCAAAAACCGAGAGGCAAGCAGGGCGGGCCGGGCGTTCCGGTCCGCCCTGAAAAATTTTTTTGGAAAACCCAAAGATTTTTCTTGACATTTCCGGAGAGGGATAGTATAATAACTCTTACCTATGAAAAAAGGCCTTTTCTTTTGTGGCCTTTTTTAGGGAGGCAAAACTTACAGGAGGTGCCGTTATCGTATGAGAGTCAGGATAACTCTTGCCTGCACGGAGTGCAAACAGCGAAACTATGATACTTCGAAGAACAAGAAGAACGATCCGGACCGGCTTGAACGGATGAAATACTGCCGCTTCTGCCGCAAGCATACCCTTCACAGGGAAACCAAGTGACGGAGGCTTCCCGGAAAGGAAAGAAAGGGTGGTAAACGGATGGCAGACATCAAAGCAGCAAGCAAAAACGACAAGCTGGATCTCGCCGAAAGCACCGCTCCCGCCAAACCGGTGAAGGTCGAAAAGTCCAAAAAGGATAAAAAGCCGTTCTTCCTCGTTCGCTTCTGGCGGGCCATCGTGAGGTGGTTCAAAGAGCTGAAGAGCGAGGCGAAGAAAGTCACTTGGCCCACCTTCAAGCAGGTTTGCAAGAGCACGCTGGTCGTCGCCGTGATGACGGTGCTCGTCGGCGCGTTGGTCGTGGTGTCGGATCTGGTGTTCCGGAACGGGCTCTCGCTGTTCATCGGCATTTTCAAGTGAGCGCGAGGGACAGGACCATGGCTGACGAAGCGAAGTGGTATGTGATCCATACCTATTCCGGGTATGAGAACAAAGTGGCCACGACCATCGAGAAGACCGTCGAGAACCACGGTCTTCAGGAATTGATCCGCGAAGTGATGATCCCCGTCGAGACCGTGACCGAGATCCGCGAGAACCGCCAGGAGGAAGTTCAGAGAAAGATCTTCCCGGGCTATGTTCTGGTGAAGATGGTCATGAACGACGAAAGCTGGCACATCGTGAGGAACGTGCGCGGCGTCACGAGCTTCGTGGGCCCCGGCTCGAAGCCGGTGCCGCTCACAGAGCAGGAGGTCATCAAGCTGGGCGTCGAACGGAACGAGGTCGTCGTCACCGTGGCGCCGGGCGACAGGATCCGCATCACAGACGGTCCCTTCGAGGGCTTTATGGGCACCGTGGAGGAGCTGTCGGACGACAAGCGCAAGATCAAGGTTAAAATTTCAATGTTCGGAAGAGACACCTCCGTCGAGCTGGACACGGCCGACGTGGAGCCTGACGAGGACTGATCCTCGGACATTCGGGAAGGAAGACAACAAATGGCACAGAAGATCAACGGTTATGTAAAGCTTCAGATAAACGCCGGAAAGGCCACCGCCGGTCCTCCGGTGGGTCCGGCTCTCGCCCCCTACGGCCTGAACATCATGGGCTTCGTCAAGGAGTTCAACGAGCGGACCAAGAACAACGTCGGGTTCAAGATCCCCGTCGTCATCACCTGCTACGCCGACCGGACGTTCTCGTTCATCACCAAGACGCCTCCGGCCGCCGCGCTGATCCTGAAAGAGTGCGGGATCGAGAGCGGTTCCGGCGTTCCGAACAAGACCAAGGTCGCCCACATCAGCCGCGAAGCGATCCAGCGGATCGCCGAGACCAAGATGCAGGACCTCAACGCCAAGGATCTTGAGGGCGCCATGAGCATGATCATGGGCACCTGCCGCAGCATGGGCGTCATCGTCGACGACTGACGGCGCCGTCAAGTGGGAGGATGGACCGCGGAGACCCTCTCCGCGGCGGATTACCGTTCGGTAAGGTAGATCCGAAAACACCACATTCAGGAGGAAGAAAAAGTGTTCAGAGGCAAAAAGTATCAGGACAGCGTCAAGTCCTACGATAAACAGAAGCAGTACGAGCCCCTCGAGGCGCTGGAGACCGTCGTCAACAACGCCAAGGCCAAGTTCGACGAGACCGTCGAATGCCATCTCCGTCTGGGCGTCGACTCCCGCCATGCTGACCAGCAGGTCCGCGGCGCGGTGGTCCTTCCCAACGGGACCGGCAAGACCGTCCGCGTCCTCGTCTTCGCCCGCGACGCCAAGGCCGAAGAGGCCCAGGCCGCCGGCGCCGAGGTCGTCGGTGCGGAGGATCTGGTCCAGCGCATCCAGAAGGAGAACTTCTTCGACTTCGACGTCGCCGTCGCGACGCCGGACATGATGGGCCTGGTGGGCCGTCTGGGCCGCGTGCTCGGTCCCAAGGGCCTGATGCCGAACCCCAAGGCCGGCACCGTCACCATGGACATCACCCGCGCGGTCCAGGAGCTGAAGGCCGGTAAGATCGAGTACCGTCTCGACCGCACCAACATCATCCACTGCCCCATCGGCAAGGTCTCGTTCGGCAAAGACAAGCTGTATGAGAACCTGATCACGCTGACCAACGCCATCGTGAAGGCCAAGCCGGCCGCCGCCAAGGGCCAGTACATCAAGTCCTGCGTCGTCACTTCGACCATGGGCCCGGGCGTCAAGATCAACACCGCCCGCGTTTCCGACATCATCTGACGAACTTGCGGTTATTTTCGGGCGCCCAGGCGTCCCGTCAATAATAATAAAGCCTTATTCCGAAGACAGCAGGAAGCGGCGGCGCGAAAGCGGCGCGGCGTAATCCCTGCCGAGGATGTGAACAGGCCTGAGATGCGAAACCCTGTCTCGACTGATCCACGTCCCGCGGTCTTCGGACCGCGGGACGTGTCGTTCCGTTTTGGATACAGGCTTTAACCATTCAAACGGAGGTGAAACCCATGCCATCAGGAAAGGTACTCGCCGAAAAGCAGAGCACAGTGCAGGCGCTGACCGAGAGACTGAACGGCGCGACAGCCGGCGTGATCGTCGATTACAAGGGCATCACTGTCGAAGCCGACACCGCTCTCCGCCGCCAGCTGCGCAAGGCGGGCGTGGAGTACAGCGTCGTCAAGAACACGCTGCTGTCCCGCGCCGCTGAAAACTGCGGGCTCGACGGGCTGAAAGAGCATTTGAACGGCACGACCGCTCTGGCCACCAGCTCGGACCCCGTTGCGGCAGCGAAGGTTCTTTCCGAGTACTCCGGCAAATCCAACGGCGCTTTCTCTGTGAAAGCCGGATTTGTCGAGGGTAAGGTCATCGATAAGGATGGCGTCGACGCGCTGGCGAAGCTGCCGTCGAAAGAGGTCCTTATCGCGCAGGTGTTGGGCGGGTTCAATGCCCCGATCACGGGCTTCGTGAACGTGCTCAACGGAAACATCCGCGGACTGGTCGTCGCGCTGAACGCCATCGCGGAGAAGAAAAACGAAACAGCGGCATAATCAAATCATCAGGAGGAACAAGAAAATGGCTAGCGAAAAGATCAACGCCCTCATCGAGGAAGTCAAGGCCCTCACCGTTCTGGAGCTCTCCGAGCTCGTCAAGGCTCTTGAGGAAGAGTTCGGCGTCTCCGCCGCCGCCCCCGTGGCCGTCGCCGCGGCTCCGGCTGCCGCCGCCGCCCCCGTCGAAGAAGAGAAGACCGAGTTCACGCCGGTCCTCGTCGAGTTCGGCGCTCAGAAGCTTCAGGTCATCAAGGTCGTCCGCGACATCACCGGTCTCGGCCTGAAAGAGGCCAAGGAGCTCGTCGAGAGCTGCCCGAAGCCCATCAAGGAGAACATCCAGAAGGACGAAGCCGAAGCCATCAAGGCCAAGCTGGAAGAAGTCGGCGCCAAGATGGAGATCAAGTAAGATCTCTTCTCCAAGCGAAACATCGGCCCGAAAGCAGGCGAACAGCACCGCTGTCCGCCTGCTTTTTTTGCGCGCCGCGCCGGCGCGGCGCGCGGCGCGCGCGGGCGGGGGGGCG
>JAEERN010000098.1 GCA_016285815.1 Clostridiales bacterium | reverse complement strand
GCGCGGGCGCAGTCGCGTCCGTAGGCCTCCATCTGTTCCGGCGGCACCCCCAGCCGTCCCGCCTCGCCGAACCAGTCCGATCTCGCCATATTCCCTCCGGAAAAGGCCGCGCCGCCTTCCGTCTGCGCGGCGGGCCGTTTTTTGAGCTTGCTCCCGCTTTAGTTTGAACGTGAAAAACTTTTCTTATGCGCCCACTTTTCTCTTGACAAACCGCCGGCATTGTGGTAGAATGATCGAGCTGTAAAGAATCATGCTTTACAAAGCCTCACAGCTTGTCGGGAAAGGAGCGCGCTCATGAAAGACGATGCCTTCCGCATGTGTATGCTTTACGATTTCTATGGGCCCGTGCTTACCGAGCGCCAGCAGGAGGTCTTCGACCTGTACTACAACGAAGACCTCTCCCTGACCGAGATCTCTGAGCACGCCAACATCACCAGACAGGGCGTCCGCGACGCGGTCGTCAAGGCGACGAACATCCTCAGCGACATGGAGGAGAAGCTCGGGCTGGTGGAAAAGTTTTTACAGGCCACCCGGGACTTCGACCGCATCGCCGAGGACGTGGACGCGCTGCTGGAGCTGAACCGCAAGCGCTACCGCTCCACCGAGTTCGATCTGAAGCTGACCGAGATCCTGGCTTTGGCACGACAGAACACCTGAGGTACTCTGCGATATGGCTTTTGAAAATCTCCAGGAAAAACTGGGAAAGGTCTTTTCCCGGCTCCGCGGCCGCGGCCGCCTCTCCGAGGGGGACATCCGCTCGGCCATGCGCGAGGTCAAGCTGGCCCTGCTGGACGCGGACGTCAACGTCAAGGTCGTCAACGACTTCGTGCGCACCGTCTCGGACAAGGCCCTCGGGGCGGAGGTCCACCAGAGCCTGAATCCCGCCCAGCAGGTCATCAAGATCGTCAACGACGAGCTGACCGCCATGATGGGCGGCCGGAACGAGCGGATCAACATGGCGTCCCACGGGCCCACCGTCGTCATGATGGTCGGTCTGCAAGGCGCGGGCAAGACCACCAACGGCGCCAAGCTGGCCGGTTATTTCAAACAGACGCTGCACAAGCGACCGCTGCTGGCGGCCTGCGACATCTACCGCCCCGCCGCCATCAAACAGCTTCAGGTCGTCGGCGAACAGATCGGGGTCCCCGTCTTCGAGATGGGTCAGACCGACCCCGTGACCGTCGCCCGCGAGGCGCTGCTCTACGCCAACCGCAACGGGAACGACATGGTCTTCCTCGACACCGCCGGCCGGCTCCACGTGGACGAGGCGTTGATGGACGAGCTGCGCCGCATCAAGGCCGAGGTTCATCCCAACGAGATCCTGCTGGTGGTCGACGCCATGACCGGCCAGGACGCGGTCACCGCGGCCTCTGCCTTCAACGAGGCGCTGGACATCGACGGCGTCCTCCTCTCCAAGCACGATTCCGACGCCCGCGGCGGCGCCGCCCTCTCGGTCAAGGCCGTCACAGGGAAGCCCATCAAGTTCGTCGGCACCGGCGAAAAGCTGGACGTGAACTGCATCGAGCCCTTCCACCCCGACCGCGCCGCGTCCCGCATCCTCGGCATGGGCGACATGCTGAGCTTTATCGAAAAGGCCCAGCGGAGCTTCGACGAAAAAAAGGCCGCTGAGCTGGAGGAAAAGCTTCGCAGGAACAAATTCGATCTGGACGACTATCTGGAGCAGCTCCAACAGCTCAAGGGCATGGGCTCTCTGGAAAGTCTGGCGGGCATGGTGCCCGGCGTCAGCGCCAAACAGCTGGCCGGGGCCCGGATCGACGAAAAGCTCATCACCCGCACCGAGGCCATCATCCGCTCCATGACCGCCAAGGAGCGCCGCAACCCCTCGCTTTTGAACTTCTCCCGCAAAAAGCGCATCGCTGCCGGCAGCGGCACCCGTCTCGAGGACATCAACCGCGTGCTCAAGCAGTTCGAGGCCACGCAGATGATGACCAAAAAAATGGCGGGCGGCAAGCCGTTCAAGAACTTCGGCGGTCCCCAGGCGAAAAACAGCAAGGGTTTCCGATACCCGTTCCGATAAGACTGTTTTAAAAAAATTTATTAACCATCAACGGAGGTACACACAAAATGGTCAAGATCAGACTTCGCAGAATGGGCGCCAAGAAGGCTCCGTTCTACCGCATCGTCGTCGCGGATTCCAAGTTCCCCAGAGACGGCCGCTTCATCGAGGAGATCGGCACGTACAACCCCCTGAAGGACCCGTCCGAGTTCACCGTCGACGCGGACCGCGTCAAAGAGTGGATCCGCAACGGCGCCCAGCCGACCGACACCGTAAAAACGCTGCTGAAAAAAGAAGGGATCCTCTGATCGGGACCGTCTAGGCCCCCGACCCAAAAGGAATGGATTGAATGAAAGAGCTTCTTTATTACATCGTAAAGGCGCTGGTCGACAACCCGGATGAGATCAACATCACGGAGCGGACCCGGGAAGACGGCGAGCTCGTGCTCGAGCTGTCCGTGGCGCAGAGCGATATGGGCAAAGTGATCGGCAGACAGGGACGGATCGTCAAGGCCATCCGATCGGTCGTGAAATCCGCTGCTGCGCGCGAGAAGATCCGCGTCTCGGTCGACATCATCGGCTGAAGCCGCTTGTTCGGGGCCGTCCGCCGCTTCCGGCGGGACGGCCCCGCCCTTTTTACCTTTTGAAAAACAGAAGGGGTGTTTTCATGCCAAAAACCGAAATGCTGGAGGCGGGCCGGCTGGTCACGACCCACGGCGTCCGGGGCGAGCTGAAGCTCCAGCCCTGGGTCGACAGCGCGGAGTTCGCCCAAAAGATCCGCACCCTGTACCTGGACGGCGCGCCGCTGGAGATCGTCTCGCGGCGCGTCCACAAGAACGCCCTGCTGCTGACGGTCGCCGGGGTGGACACCGTGGAAAAGGCCCGGCTGCTGGTGGGCAAAATCCTGACCTTCCGCCGGGAGGACGCTCCCCTGCCGGAGCACTCGTATTTCATCGCCGATCTCGTCGGCCTGACCGTCTTCGACCGGCGGACCGGGCAGACGCTGGGCCGCGTCACCGACGTGCTCCAGCGCCCCGCCAACGACGTCTACGTGGTCTCGGACGGCAGGCGCGAGGTCCTGATCCCCGCCGCGGGCGACTTCATCGCCGACGTGGATCTGGCCGCCGGGGTCATGCGGGTGAACACCATCGAGGGCATGCTATGACGCCGCGGATCGACATCCTGACCCTGTTCCCCGAGGCGCTGAACGCCATGCTCGGGACCAGCATCACGGGCAACGCCCTGCAGCGCGGGATCTTCGAGCTGAACTGCGTCCAGATCCGGGACTTTACCGTCAACCGCCAGCGGCAGGTGGACGACTATCCCTACGGCGGCGGCATGGGGATGCTGATGCAGGCGGACCCGCTGTTCCGCGCCTGGGAGAGCGTCTGTGCGGGGCGGCACGTCCACACCGTGCTGATGAGCGCCCAAGGGCACCCCTATACCCAACAGGACGCGCGCCGGCTGTCGCTCTGCGACCGGCTCTGTCTCGTCTGCGGCCACTACGAGGGCGTCGACCGCCGCTTCATCGACGAGTGCGTCGACGAAGAGATCTCGCTGGGCGACTTCGTCATGACCGGCGGCGAGATCCCCGCCGCGGCCGTGGTGGACTCCATCGTCCGCCTGCTGCCGGGAACGCTGGCCGACGAAAGTTGCTACGTTGAAGAGAGCCACTGGAACGGCCTGCTGGAATACCCCCAGTACACCCGCCCCGAGGTGTGGCACGGCCGAGCCGTGCCTCCGGTCCTGCTCTCCGGCCACCGGGAGAATATCCGGAAATGGCGCCGGGCCGAAGCGCTGAAGACCACCCGGGAACGGCGGCCCGACCTGTTCGAAAAGCTCTCGCTCTCGGACGAAGACCGCGCGCTGCTGAGCTCCAGCCCCGAAGACCTTTGATCCCCTCTCCGGCGCGGCCGTCCCGCCGCGCCGGAGCCTTTTTTTGTCCCGTCCGCTCCCGCGCCGCCCCTCTCCGGCGGGGCGGCGCGGCGGCTTTTGACAAAAAACAAAAAAATTTTGTTTTTCCCTTTACAAACAGCGGCCCCCGTGTTATAATAGCTTCGATGGATTTTTAAGCGGTTCAGAGAGACCGGCAAGATCAGATCGGGTGTGACCTGCCACGTACCCTCTGGTACCGGCAGGTCTTTTTGTGTCAGGAGGTGTCCGCCGTGGCCTTCAAATCCCGTCTCATGGACGAGGCCGCCGTCAAGCGCGCGCTGATCCGCATCGCCCACGAGATCGTCGAGCACAACCGCGGCACCGAGGGATTGGCGCTGGTGGGGATCCGCCGCCGCGGCGTCCCGCTGGCCCGGATCATCTCGCAGAACATCGCCGCCATCGAGGACGCGTCCGTCCCTGTGGGCGATCTGGACATCACGCTTTACCGCGACGATCTGACCGCCGTCGATCAGAACGCGCGCATCAACGCCGCCGCCGTCCCCTTCGACGTCACCGGCAAGACCATCATTCTGGTGGACGACGTGATCTACACCGGGCGCACCGTCCGCGCCGCCATCGACGCAATCTTCTCGCTGGGCCGCCCGGCCAGCATCCAGCTGGCCGTTCTGGTGGACCGGGGCCACCGTCAGCTCCCCTTCCGCGCGGATTACGTCGGGAAAAACGTTCCCACCAGCCACACCGAGCTGATCCGGGTCAAGGTCCCGGAATTCGACGGGGAAAGCGCCGTCGAACTGCACAGCGTCGATCAAAACCGGGCGTGACCCACCGCCCGGCGCTGATAAATACATTCTCACAACAGAGAATCACGGAGGAGAAACCATGAAACTGATCTACAACGTCGAAGACAGACCGCGTTTCGGTCAAACGCTGGTCTTCGCCTTCCAGCAGCTGCTTGCCATCATGGCGGCCACCATCGCCGTTCCCGCCATCGTCGGCAACGGGCTCACCGCCTCGGCCGCGCTCTTCGGCGCCGGCATCGGCACCATCGTCTATCTGCTGTTCACCAAGTTCAAGAGCCCAGTCTTCCTCGGTTCGTCCTTCGCGTTCATCCCGTCCATGTTCGCCGCCTTTGCCGGCGCCGCCTCCATGGCGCTGGGCTTCCTGGGCCTGATCCTCGGCGCCTGCTTCGCCGGGCTGGTCTATGTGGTCATCGCGCTGGTCGTCAAGCTCGTCGGCGTCAAGTGGATCAACAAACTGATGCCCGCCGTCGTCATCGGACCGACGGTCGCCATCATCGGCCTGGGCCTGGCCGGCAACGCCGTGGGCGACATGCTCAAGGGCGACGTCACCAAGGCGGTCACCGAATACGCGGTGGAGATCGTCGACAACGTTCCCACCATCGTGGAAAACCAGTCGACGGCGCCGGTCGCCTCTCCCTACATCGCGCTGGTCTGCGCGCTGGTCACGCTGTTCGTCGTCATCCTCTGCTCCACCTTCGGCAAGAAGACTCCCCGCCTGATCCCCTTCATCCTGGGCATCCTGGCCGGCTATGCGGCGGCCCTCTGCTTCACGCTGATCGGCAACGCCGCGGATCTCCCGGCCCTTCAGATCATCGATTTCTCCCCCTTCAAGGCGCTGTTTGCCGACGGCGTCCGCTTCACCTCGTTCCTCGCGCTGCCGGACTACACCTTCCTCACCGCCGTCAAGGGCTTCGGTGAAGTGACGCCCGGCTACATCGCCACCGTGGCCGTGGCCTATATCCCGGTCGCCTTCGTGGTCTTCGCCGAGCATCTGGCCGACCACAAGAACCTTTCCTCCATCATCGAGCGCGACCTGCTGGTGCAGCCCGGCCTGCACCGCACCCTGCTGGGCGACGGCATCGGCTCCTTCGCCGGCGCCATCTTCGGCGGCTGCCCCAACACCACCTACGGCGAGTCTATCGGCTGTGTGGCCATCAGCCGCAACGCCTCGGTCTCCACCATCTTCACCGCGGCGATCCTGGCCATCCTGGTGGCCTTCGTCTCCCCCTTCGTGGCCTTCCTTGACTCGATCCCGGCCTGCGTGATGGGCGGCGTCTGCATGACGCTCTACGGCTTCATCGCGGTCTCCGGTCTGAAGATGCTGCAGAAGGTCAATCTGGAAAACAACAAGAACCTGTTCGTCGCCTCGGTCATCCTCATCGCCGGCATCGGCGGCCTGACCCTGAGCTTCGGAAGCATCACCATCACCAACGTCGCCTGCGCGCTGATCCTCGGCATCGTCATCAACATCATCCTGCGCAAGAAGGGCGACGACCGCGAAGCCTGATCGCGCTTCGCGTCCTCCGCCCCCTGTCCCCTTCGCTTCAGACGCCGCGGCCGGACCGAACCGGCCGCGGCGTTTTTTCGTGCGCAAGTCTGCTTCTCTTCCGGCGCGCGGCTCCCGCTGTGCGCCGGAAAGGCGGGGCCCGGACCGCGCCTTCCCGGCCGGAACGCCGGGAAGGCCCGCAATCCCGTCGCTCTGCGCGCGCCGCCTCTCCCGGCGCGCCGCAAAAGCCCTTCTGCGCCCTTCTCAGGGCGCAGAAGGCGCGGTCTGCCCGTCTCTTCCCGTGGCCCTCCGCTCAGCCGAACAAGAGGGGGACCGGGCGGTCGCCCGGTCCCCCTCTTGTTCGCCGCGATTTCAGAGCTCACTCCACCCCGGTCAGATCGTAGGCGTCCAGCCACGCTTCCGCCCTGGCGCAGACGCTCCGCAGTCCCTCGTCGCCAAAGGGGCTGGCCAGCCCGGCCTCGTCGATCAGCTCGCGGAAGGTCATCCGCCCGCCCGGCGCGGTGTACTTCATATAGACGCTCCAGGCATGGGCGCAGTCCTCCTGGATCATGGCCCAGAACTGCAGCGCCATGGTCTGGGCCAGACAATAGTCGATGTAGTAGAACGGCGCTTCATAGATGTGGCTCTGCCGCTGCCAGCCCTTTCCCTCGCCGTAGAACGGGATCTCCCCGTCCAGCCGGACCCAAGGCATGTACTCGCCCAGCAGACGCCGCCAGACCTCGTGCCGCCGGGCCGGGGTCATCTCCGGCTTTTCGTAGACCAGATGCTGGAAGTGGTCGACCATGGTGCCGTACGGGATGAACGTCAGCGCCGAAGCCAGATGCGTGAAATAGAACTTTTTCGCGTCGCCGCCGAAGAAGGACCCGGCCCACGGCCAGGAGAAGAACTCCATGGACATGGAATGCACCTCGCAGGCTTCCATGGTGGGCCAGACCAGATCCGCAGGCACCGCGTCCCGCGCGGTATAGGCGGCAAAGGCGTGCCCGGCCTCGTGGGTCATGACCTCCACGTCCCCCGCCGTGCCGTTGAAGTTGGCGAAGATGAAGGGACAGCGGTACTTCGGGATCACCGTCATATAGCCGCCGCCGCTCTTTCCCGTCCTGGACAGCACGTCGAACAGCTCGTTGTCGAACATCACGTCGATGAACGCGGCGGTCTCCGGGCTCAGCTCGTGGTAAAAACGCCGGGCCGCGGCCAGAACGTCCTCCGCCGTGCCCGACGGGCGCGGGTTGCCCGAGCGGAACGACAGGGCGTTGTCGGCAAAGGACATGGGGTACTCCTTCCCCAGCCGCTTTGCCTGCAGGCGATAGATCTTGTCCGCCACGGGGACGAGGTACTTCCGCACCGCGGCGCGGAACGCCTCGACGTCGTCCTTGTCGTAACAGTTGCGCGCCATGCGCCAATAGCCCAGTTGAGTATAGCCGTCATAGCCCAGCTTGCGGCCCATTTCGTCCCGCAGACGCACCAGCTCGTCGTAGATCTCGTCCAGACGCTGCCCGTTCCCGTTGTAAAAGCGCCCCTCCGCCTGCCAGGCGGCCAGACGGCGCGCGTCGTCCGGGTCCTGCTTGAGCGGCGTCAGCTGGGACAGGGTATAGACCTTGTCCTCGAAGGGGATCTGCGCCGAGGCCAGCAGCTTGGCGTACTCGGTGGTCAGCGCGTTTTCCCGCTGAAGCTCCGGAATGATCGCCGGGGAAAAGGTCCGGGTGGCGATCTCGGCGTTCAGAAACCAGATCCGGCCGTATTTTTCCTCGAGCTGCGGGCGGAACGGGCTGTCCAGCACGGCCTGCGTCCAGTTCTGGCTGTACTCCTCGACCTCCGGCAGGGCCGCGTCCAGATACTCGACCTCTTTGTCGTAGAACTCGTCCCGCGTGTCGATGTCGTGGCGGATGTGCGCCAGCTCGCGCATGGTGTCAAGCTCGCGCGCCTCGTCGTCCGCGGCGCGGAAGAGCGCGTCCGCCTCTTCGAAGTCGGCGGCGGTCTTCATCGCCTCGGTCTGTTCGGCCAGCCGGCGCTTGATGCTCTCGCAGTCCGGTCTGGTATAGGGCATTTCGGAAAATTTCATTCTTCTCCTCCTTACGGTCCTTCTCCGGCGCGGATCCGCCGGAGGCCTTTCGGGGCCCCGCCGGCAAGGGCGCCGCGCGCTCTGCCGCACAAGGGCAAAAAAACGGAAGCGGCATCCCCGCGCTCGGCCGGCAACACCGCTTCCTTTTTCTATGCTTTTATCCGATGACAAAGCGGAAATAGAGCATGATCAGCGCAAAAGCCAGACAAAAGATCCCAAGACCGATGAAAAAGGCCGGAAGCATGGCGGCGAAAGCGCCTTTCATCATAGCGCGCCGCTCTGACTGGGTGACCTTGAGCTCGGCCCGCTCTTTGTCCCGCTTTTTCGTCTCGGCGTCGCGGTACCACGGCATCCCCTCGACGTTCATGTCGGCGACGGTGCGGTCGTCCAGCTCTTCTTCCTGTTTTCTTCTTTTGTCGGCCATAAGCTCACCGATTCTCCGGCTGGGCGTACAGATGGCACGCCACGAAGTGATCCTTCTCGTACTCCACCAGCTTGGGCTCCTTCTGCCTGCAGATCTCCATACACTCGCTGCAGCGGGTGTGGAATTTGCAGCCGGAGGGCGGATTGGCGGGGCTTGGGATGTCGCCCTCCAGGATCACGCGGTTCATCTTCACGTCGGGATCCGGGACCGGAACGGCGGACAGCAGCGCCTTGGTGTAGGGGTGCATGGGCTTGGCGTACAGCTGGGCTTTCGGCGCCTTTTCCATCATATACCCCAGATACATGACCGCCACGTCCGTGGAGATGTGCTCGACGACGGACAGGTCGTGAGAGATGAAGATATAGGTCAGACCGCGCTGCTCCTGCAGATCCTTGAGCAGGTTGATGATCTGGGCCTGGATCGAAACGTCAAGGGCCGAGACAGGCTCGTCACAGACGACGACCTTGGGGTTCAGCGCCAGCGCGCGGGCGATGCAGATGCGCTGCCGCTGGCCGCCGGAGAACTCGTGGGGGTACCGTTCGAAATAGTGGGGCTGAAGACCGCACTCCTTCATGATTTTCAGGATGTACTCCTTATACTCGCTCTTGGGAACGATCTTGTGCTCCCGAACGGCCTCGCCGATGATCTCGCCGATGGTCAGACGGGGACTCAGACTGGAATAGGGGTCCTGGAAGATGATCTGGATATCCGGACGAAGCTTCTGCAGTGCGCTCCGCGAGACCCGGTTGATGTCCACGCCGGTCTCCTCCAGCGTCTTCAGCAGGGTGTCCCGGTCGGCGCTTCTGGCCGAAGCATACTCCGGCTCGTCCGGCACCAGCGACCGCAGCTGGGACGTGGACAGCCGGTCCAGACTCAGCCCGCGGTACTTGATCTCACCGCTGGTGATGTCGTAGAGCCGCAGCATGGTCCGGCCCATGGTGGTCTTGCCGCAGCCGGACTCGCCCACCACGCCCAGCGTCGTGCCGCGCTTGATCTTGAAGCTCATGTCGTTGACCGCCTTGACGCTGACCAGCACCTTGCCGAACAGATTCGTCTTGACGGGGAAATGCTTGGAAAGATGCTTGACGACGACGATGTCGTCCTTTCCCTCGGTGAACGGAAGATCGTAATCGTACTGTCCCATTATTCTTCCCCTCCCTTGGTCACGGCGATATCGTTGTAAAGGTGACAGGCGACGCGGTGCGTCGGCGAGACCTGCTTCATCCGGGGATACTCTCCGTCGCACAGCTCGCACCGGCGGTCACACCGGTCGCGGAAATAACAGTAGTTCGGCATGTCGACGGGGTTCGGCACAGAGCCCGGGATGCTGTACAGCCGATCCACCTTCTGGTTGACGATGGGCTTGGACTTCTGCAGGCCGATGTTGTAGGGGTGCATCGGCTGCTTGAAGATCTCGTTGGCCGTTCCGGCCTCGATGATCCGCCCGGCGTACATGACGACGATATAGTCCGCCATCTCGGCAATGACGCCCAGATCGTGGGTGATCAGCATGATGCTGCCGTTGATCTTGGTCTTGATGTCGCGCAGCAGGTCCAGGATCTGGGCCTGGATCGTCACGTCCAGAGCCGTGGTGGGCTCGTCCGCGATGATCAGCCGCGGGTTGCAGACCAGCGCCATGGCGATCATGACCCTCTGGCGCATACCGCCGGAGAGCTCGTGCGGGAACTGACCGTAGATCCGGTTGGGATCCGAGATCCCCACCAGACTCAGCATCTCGATGGAACGCTCCTTGGCCATCTCGGCGGTGGCCTCCGGCTCGTGCAGCAGGACCACCTCGTCCAGCTGCTGGCCGATCTTGAAGACCGGGTTCAGGCTGGTCATGGGCTCCTGGAAGATCATGGCCATCTCTTTGCCCCGAATCTTGTTCATCTCGCTGGTGGGCATCTGGGCGATGTCATAGACCTTGCCGTCGGACGCCTTGAAGCGGATGGCACCGCTGGCCACCTGGCCCGAAGGCCCCTGGACCAGCTGCATCAGCGAAAGGCTGGTGACCGACTTGCCGCAGCCGGACTCGCCCACCACGCCGACCACGCTCCCCTGCGGGATGGAAAAGGTGACGCCGTCCACGGCCTTGACCGTGCCCACGTCGGTGTAGAAATAGGTGTGCAGATCGTCGAACTCGACGATGTTGTTGTCGTCCTTCATCTGCGTCAGATACTCGGACTCCGGCACGTTCTTCCGCGCTTTTTTCTTTTCAAAGGCGCGGGTGATCTTTCGGTTCTCCTTTGCGATCCGCCGGATCTCACGCTCTGACATGTAGTGGGGATCTTTTTTCTTTTTCGCAGTGTCAGCCATGCAGCAATCCCCCTCTCGTTATCGTCTCATCTTCGGGTCGAACGCGTCGCGCAGGCCGTCCCCGATGAAGTTGAAGCCCAGCACCGCCATGACGATCAGCACGCCGGCCGGGACCCAAAGGTTCGGATAGTTCTGCAGGATATCGCGCCCCGAAGCGCCGGACGTGGCGTTGATCATGGTGCCCCAGGCGGCGTACGGGAACGGGATGCCGAGGCCCAGATAGGACAGCGTCGCCTCATACAGGATGACGCCGCCCAGACCCAGCGTCGCCTGCACGATCAGCTGAGGCATGACGTTGGGGATCAGGTGCTTGAAGATCTTGTGCGGGATCGAAAGGCCGGTGGCCTCGGCGGCGACCATGAACTCCTGCTCGCGCAGAGACAGGATCTGGCCGCGCACCAGCCGCGCGTATCCCGACCAGCCGAACACCGTCAGGATCAGCATCAGCCAGTAGATCTTCTGGTTCGGCTTGACGCCCCAGCCGTCCAGCAGGGCCGCCGCCAGCAGCAGGATCGGCAGGCCGGGCAGGCAGTTGAAGATGTCGACGATCCTCATGATGACCTGGTCGACCCACTTGCCGAAATAACCGGAGATGGCGCCGATGACGGTACCGAGGAACAGCTCGGCGAACACGACGATGAAGCCCAGCGAAAGCGAAACGCGGCCGCCGTACATCAGACGCGTCAGCACGTCATAGCCGTACTGGTCGGTGCCCAGCGGATTCTTCCACGTGGGCGGCGTCTTGGCCGTGACCTCATAGGGGTCCGAGATCTCGATGAAGTGATAGGTGATGTAATCGCCGTTTTCGTCGGTATCCGTGGTCACCATGTCGTGGGCGATCTTCGAGGTCACCCACTTGGCGGCGCCGGTCTTGACCGTCTCGCCGTAGGGCGACAGGAAGGGCCCGAGAAAGGAGAAAATGAACAGGCCGATGATCATGACCAGACCGACCATAGAGAGCTTGCTGCGGAAAAAGCGCTTCAGCACCAGCTTTCCGGGGCTCATGATCTTGACGCGGTCCGCCAGGCTTTCTTCTTCGACGGCTTCTTCGAGCTCTTCCGTCTCGTTCAGCGATTTTTTGTTCTCTTCCATTTGCCGTCCTCCCTTCAGTCGCCGATCTTGACGCGCGGATCGACCACCGCATACATCAGGTCGGAAAGCAGCGTGCCGATCACGGTCAGCAGGCTCAGGAACATGTTGTACGCCATGATGAACGGGATGTCGCCCTGGGTCACGGCGCGGTAAGCCGCTTTGCCGATGCCGTCGATGCTGAACACCGTCTCGGTGATCATGGCGCCGCCGAACAGGCCCGGCAGGATGCCGGCCAGCATGGTGACGATGGGGATCAGAGAATTGCGGAACGCGTGTTTATAGATAACGGAGTGCTCGCTCAGGCCCTTGGCCCGGGCGGTCCTGATATAGTCTGCGTTGAGGACCTCCAGCATGTTGGTGCGGGTATACCGCATCAGGCCGCCGATGGAAAGGATGATCAGCGTCGTCAGCGGAAGCACGAGGTGATAGGCGTTGTCGACGATCCGAGGCAGGCCGGAGTTCGGGTCCACCAGACCCGCGTATGGGAACAGCCCGAGATCGATGGAGAAGACCTTGAGCATCAGCGCGCCGAGGAAGAAGGTCGGCAGAGAGATGCCCATCATGGCCAAGACCGTGACGGTGTAGTCCATGACGCCGTACTGGTGGGTGGCCGAGAAGATGCCCAAGGGGATCGCGATGACGAATTCGAAGATCGTGGCGATCAGAGAAATGACAAACGAGATCCCGCATTTGCTGTAGATGACGTAGATGACGCTGCTGGTGGCGATGGGGATCTCCTGGGTCCGGGCCCCCGCGGGGATCTCGGACTCGTCCTTGTATTCGATGTAGTGGGTGCCCGCGTCGTCTTCGACGATGTAGTATTTCTGGACCTTGCCGCTGTTTTCCGAGAAGATGAACGAGTCGCCCCACTCGCCCTGCAGAACGTTGCCCAGCCATTTCCAATAGCCCTTGATGGGCGAAACGTCGAGACCGTAGACGTTTTCCAGCCGTTCGACGGTCTTCCGGATCTCGCCGGTGTTGTCCTGGGCGAGCTGGGTGGAATACTTGGTGCGGACAAAGTTCTCGCCCGGCTGGATCCGGACCAGAACGTAGATGATAACCGATACTCCAAAGAGGATGAGCACCGACAGCATAATTCTCTTGATAATATATTTCAGCATATATTGTACAGAACCCGGCGGGTTCAGGCGGTCAGGCCTGAACCCGCCGGGAACCTCCTTAGTTATGATTCCTTATACAAGGCAACTTCTCTTTGGAGAATTCTGAACTTTCGATCCCAAGGGGATCAGGTTCAGTCCTGGACCACCGCTTCGTAGGTGACTTCCACAGGCGTGTTGCCCGGGACGTTATCCGCGAAGGAGACCTTCCAGATCTGAGCGATCGGGCCCCAGTAAGGAGTGATCGTGGTGGAAAGGGTCGTCGCGCTGATGACAGAGTTGTCATAGCCGAACATGTTCTTTCTCTGGTAGGTCGGGATCTCGATGGAGAGCTGAGCCAGGACTTCGAGAGCCTTCTCGTAGATCGGCTTTCTCTCTTCCGCGCTCATGTACTTGGTGCCCTGCTCGATGAGCTCGGCCAGGTAGTTCAGCGCGTCGGTCTGGGTCATGGTGACCTTGGAGCCGTCAAGCTTGGTGACCTCGATGGTGCCCTTTTCGGTCTTGTTGCCGTTGGCCTGCAGCCACTTGATGCCGTTGGAGATGACGGACTCGGCCGCGGACTGGTAGTGATAGACCTGATACATATCAGGATCCTGGCTGGACTGCCAGGCCAGAGCGTAGCACGGAACGTCGCCTGCCTTGATGTTGGCGATCAGGCTGTTGTCGACCTTGATGTTGGCCGTGATGCCGATGGTGGCAAGCAGCTGCTGCGCGCGCAGGAAGATGCCGCCGGCCGGGTGGTCTTCCGTGTTGCTGGGCAGATAGAAGTCCATATCCGGAACGTCGGTGAACTTCTTGGAGGCCTCGTCAAAGGTGTAGCCGGCCTTCTTGAAGTTCTCGATGGCGGAGTTCAGGGTCTCGTCGAACGGATAGATGGCGGTGGCGCCTTCCGGGTAGGCCCAGGAGACCTGGGACTGCGAACGGTAGATGACGTCGGCCAGGCCGTTCGGATAGTAGTTGTTGACCTGAGCAAGATCGAACACCGTGGTATACGCGATACGGGTGTAGATGTTGTCCAGACCGTAGCCGGTGCAGGTGGGGTTCAGGCAGATGTAGCCGTAGCCGAGGTTGTCGACCAGGATGGAGGTCAGCTTCTCGATGGTGGCGATCTCCTTGACGACGTCGGCGCTGGCGGAGACGGTGGCGTAATGGACGTCACCGGCCTTCAGAGCGTCGAACTCTTTGCCGGACTCGACGACCTTCAGGTAGACGTTCTTGATGTTGGCGTTGTAGACCGAGCCGTCGCCCATGGTCTCGTGCATCTCGTTGCGCTCGAGCGTGACGCCGTCGCCGTCAGCCTTGACGAACTTGTAAGTGCCGGCGCCCATGGGGGCCGCGTTCAGGGTCTGCAGGTGATCCATGAACTTGCTGTTGCCGTTGATGCCGAGCTCGACGCCGTAGTTGACCAGCGCGCCGCTGGTGGGCGTATAGCCGGCGGTGTAGTAAGCCTTCGGGGCGACCGTGACGCCGAGGGACAGGATGGCCTTCGGGTTCTGCTCGGTCAGGATGATCTTGACGGTCTCATGATCCTCGCCGTCCACCTTCGTGGTGCCCTTGACAAGGCCGGTGATGCTCGGGATAGAACCGACGTTGGAGTAGGACAGGATGAAGTTCTCAGAGGCGGCAGAGATCAGATCCATGCCGGCGGACTCGGTGTCGCTCAGCTTGGCGAAGTCGACGACGCCGTTGTCGGTATAGCCGGCCTTCAGGGCGTTCCAGTAATCGCCGACGGTCGGATAGGTGCTGGTCATGTCATAGGTCTTGCCGGCGATGTCCGCGAAGGTGTTGTCCGCGGCGAACTCACCGAATCCCCACATGGCCATGCCGAACGCGACCGCTTCGCCGTCGATGCTGAAGTCGATGCCGTCGCCGCTGTAGGCAGCGTAATCGCCGCCCTGGGCATAGGGCAGACCGCCGTAGTTGGCCTTGACGTAGTCAACGATCTCCTGGGCGAACGCTTCGCCGGCGGCCTTCATGCCGTTCCAGTAGGCGTTGAACTGCTCTTCGGTGTAGTCGCTGCTGGCCTTGTAGGTCTCGCCCGCCGCAAAGATCTTATCGGCGATGGCGCCGTAAGTATCCGAATTGGCGACCTGGGTCCGATAGTCGGTCAGGCCGAGGATCGGCAGGGTGTACAGCGTGCTGGAGCCAACGTAGGCCGGATCGAGGTAGACGTAATAGTTGAAGAGGACGTCGTCAGCGCTGATGGCAGTTCCATCGCTGAACTTGGCGCCGTTCTTCAGGACCATCTCGTAGACGACGTAGTCGCCATCCTCGTAGTTGTCCTTGGGCGTGTAGTTGGCAAGGTCGGACGTGTAGTAGACAGAGTAGCTCTGGGCCACCGTGTCGTACTGGTACCCGGCAACGACAGCACCGGTCGGGTCGACGGTCAGCAGGCCAACATTGACCATGCCGACGACGTCGCCGTCATACGCGCTGCTGTAGAAGAACGGGCTGAAAACACCGTCGAAGGTGCTTTCCTGAAGAATGAGAGTCGTGGTGTCGTTGACGACACGAGTCTCAGTCTTCTTTTCCCACTTCGTGCCGCTTTCGCCGCACGCGGCCAGAGACAGGCACATCGTGAGGCAGAGAACGAGCGCGACAGCAGAAAACAGGATCTTCTTCAAACTCATTTTCTTTTCCTCCTAAAAAAATTGGACGAGTTTAATTATACAAACGAAGAACTGCCCTTCGTTCATATCAAAGGGAACGGGAACGCTTCAGGCCTCCGGAGCGACCGCCGGAGCCGCCGACTCGGTATAGGTGATCTCCACCGCGCCGGTCAGCTCGTTTTCGACCTGCGACACACAGCCGCCGGTCTGCACCGCGCCGCCCTCATAGGCCACCAGATCGCCCAGCGCGATGAGGTAGGTGTAGTTGTCGCTCTCCAGCGAGCCGCGGCAGATCAGACGGACGCCGCAGTCCTCGATCCGGGTGGCCGTACCGTCCAGCGCCCGGCCCACCAGACCGGAGGCGTAGAACTTCAGCTCGGCCTTGATGCCGGCCATGGCGGTCCGCATGCCGGAGAACAGCACCTCGCCCTCGACCTTCAGGCCGCGGATCACCGCGCCGGAGGTCTGGGGGAACAGGGCCGCGCCCATGACGAGATCCGAATCGTTCAGCTGACGCTTGTTGGCGCTGACTTTCAGCGTGAAATTGGAAATGCCTTTGCCGAAGGAGACGAGCTCGCCGGTGAAGACGGAGTCGTCGGCCAGGCCCAGCGGCGAAGAGGTGTACTCTTTCCCGCCGAGGTCGATGTCCTCGACCAGCAGATACTTGCCGCTCGGGTCGGCGCCGATGGAGGCCAGGCTCTTCTCCGAGAAGACGCGGACGTAATCGCCCTCGATATAATAGGCGTACAGATCCAGCCGCGCTTCGCCCTCCGGGAACACGTCGTTTTCGAAGTTCCACGGATCGTATTCCGTCTGCGACTTCGACCAGCCCACGAAGGTGTGGCCCGCGTACAGCGGAACGATCTCCTTCCGGCCGATGACCTCGCCGGGGCGCAGGGGCATATAGGTGATGTTGTCCGCCAGCAGGCGCGTGGTGGATTCGTCCACCTGGCCGGTCCCGTTTTCATAGTGGTAATAGACCGTGTTTTTCAGGGCCCAGTGGGCGTAGAGCGTCATGACGTTTTTCTCGCCGTCCCACGTGCACTTGTCTTCCGTGACGGTCTGGGAGGCGAAGTCCCAATAGCGGATCGCGCCGCTGAAGCGCGGCAGATCGGCCGGCGTGTCCGCCGACTTTTCGTTGAAGACGTAGCGGTCCACCAGCGTCAGCCGCGTCATGGCGGACATCTCGGGATCGTTGGGATCAAAGCGGCGATAGCGGCCGTTGTCCAGCACGTATTCGCCCTTCGGGCTTTCGGCGAAGAGACCGGTCAGGGCGGCGTAATCGGATCTGAGCTCGTAGTGGTCCAGCTCCTCCTCCCCCTCTTGGGCCTGGCGATAGCTCAGGGCGAAGCGGGGAAGCCCTTCGGTCAGCGGCCGGACGTTGTCCGGAAGAGAATCGACCAGCTGCATGCCGTTCAGCGTTTCGACCTCGCTGGCGCGGAACGCGCCGTTGCCGTTGTCGAAAGCCTTTTCATAGGCAGCCTTGAGCTCGTCCCCCTGCACCGAGGCGATATCGTCCGGCGTCGTACAGACGTAAAAGCCGCTGGGCACGGTGATCCCGGGGTTCGCGGCGGCGTTGAGGAAGATATAGGTGATCTCCTGTCCCTCTTCCGCATTGGCGTCCTCGACGAAAAGCTCGACGTAATCGCCGTCCGGCGACTCGGAGAAGCCGCGCACGAGGGACCCGGAGGCGCTGAGGGAATAGACGCCGTTTCCGGCGGCGGTGTCGAGATAGACGTACTCGCCCGTCGCGCTGGGGCTGTATTCGACGTCGTCCGGACGGTACCAGCCCAGAAGCTGATAGCCGTTCTTGTCGGCCAGGCCCAGAGAGGGCACGGTGTACTGGTTCTGGGAATAATCCACCGGATAGTCCGGGATCTTGCTGCCGGGGTTGCAGAAGAGCTTTCTGACCGTGGCGCTCTTGTTGCCCAGATAACCGCCGTTCCCGTCATAGACCACGAGGATCATGCCGGTGGTGTCGATCTCGCCGCTGGATCCGCACCCGGACAGGCCCAAAGCCGCCGCCGGAATCAGGATGAGCGCAAACAGGGCCAACGCGATCAGTTTCTTCATTCGAGTCATGTCTTCTCTACCTCTGCATCCGTCTGCGGCGCCAAAAGGCCTTTCCTCCCCGCCCCGGAAGACCGGGGCCCGCGCCGCATCGGCTCACTTTAATCTGATAATCCATTAATACATTACAAGATATTCTAATACACAATTCCCGATTTGTCAATCCCCCCGCCGCCCGCTTTTTCGATTTTTAAAGTCTTGAACAAAAAAATTTTTCCGGCCGCCCCGCTTTTGACGGATCGAACAGGAAAAGAGGCCGCGAAAAAACGGGGGGTTCCTTGACAATCCCCGCCGCTGTTGCTATAATAAAGTCCGATCTCTCCCCGAAGGAAAAGGGCTGTTTCATCTATGAAAAACAAACTCTTCGATTTCTCCCCCGCCGTCGCGGTCATGACCGTGACGGCTTACGCCCTTTTGCTGTTCCTGTTCGGCTTTACCGCGGCCAATGCCCGGCGGCCGGCCCTGTTCGTGGTGGTCTTCGTTCTGCTGGCCGCGTCGTTTTTGCTGGTCCTGATCTATTTTCTGATGTTTCCCGCCGTGCTGGGCGAAAAGGCCGTCACCCGCGGCCGCCGGCGCATCAAGCGCGCCAACCTGCTCTATCGGCTGGAGTACAGCCGCCGCTTCAAGGAGGCCGTCATCCTCTTTCAGGACAAAAAGATCAACTACGCCAGGCTGGATAAAAAGGAAGCCGCGCGGCACACCATCACCGTCCAGGCCACCAGAGCCAACGTGAAAAAGCTGAGCGCTTACCTCGGCGTCGAGCTGAGCGTGCCCAGGCGCCCCCGGCGCCAAAGGAGGCCCCGATGAGCAGGAGCAGAAAAGAGCGAGACCGCGAGATCCTGAAGCAGATGCTGGACGACGGGCCGGAGCCCGCCGGCCGCCCCGTCGCCGCCGGTCCGGAGACCCCCGCCTCCGACCCGGCGGACGATCCGGACGACGCGGTGCGCTGTCCGCGCTGCAACGCGCGTCTGGCGGACCGGAAGAGCGGCTGTCCCCGCTGCGGGTATCAGGGATACGTGCCCATGAGCAAGGCGGAGACCGCGCGGATCCGGCGGATCCTGTTCCCCGTCCTGCTGGCCGTGGCCGCGGCGGTGTTTCTGCTGTTCCGCTTCGTGCTGTGACGCGCCGCCGTCCTTGACAAGCCGCCGCCGCTCTATTATAATGTAAGGCAAAGCGTTTTCGCCTTTCAAACCGATATCAAAAACGGGGAAGACGCGCCTGCGCCCTCCCCCATCACGCCGTCAGGCCAAGGAAAGGAAACCGATCGATGAACAACATGCAAAAGACCATGGAGCAGATCGTCGCCTTCTGCAAGAACAGAGGCTTCGTCTTCAGCGGAAGCGAGATATACGGCGGGCTCGCCAACACCTGGGACTACGGCCCGCTGGGAGTCGAGTTCAAGAACAACGTGAAAAAGGCCTGGTGGAAAAAGTTCGTCACCCAGAACCGTTACAACGTGGGCGTGGACTGCGCCATCCTCATGAACCGCGAGGTCTGGGTGGCCTCCGGCCATCTGGGCGGCTTCTCCGACCCGCTGATGGACTGCCGCCAGTGCAAGGAGCGTTTCCGCGCCGACAAAGTCATCGAGGACTTCTGCGCCGCCGGCGGCCTGACGCTGGACAAGGCGGTGGACGCCTATTCCCAGGCCGAGATGAAGGCCTTCATCGACGAGCACAACGTCCCCTGCCCCAGCTGCGGCGCCCACGATTTCACCGATATCCGCCAGTTCAACCTGATGTTCAAGACCTTCCAGGGCGTCACCGAGGACGCCAAGAACACCGTCTATCTGCGGCCCGAGACCGCTCAGGGCATCTTCGTGAACTTCAACAACGTGGCCCGCACCACCCGCAAAAAGCTGCCCTTCGGCATCGCCCAGATCGGCAAGAGCTTCCGCAACGAGATCACGCCGGGCAACTTCACTTTCCGCACCCGCGAGTTCGAACAGATGGAGCTCGAATTCTCCTGCAAGCCGGGCACCGACCTCGAGTGGTTCGAATACTGGCGCGGCTTCTGCCGCGACTGGCTGCTGAGCCTGGGCATGCGGGAAGAGAACCTTCGCCTGCGCGACCACGAT